>JAKJCY010000342.1:0-2931 GCA_022706235.1 Candidatus Hydrogenedentota bacterium
CTCTGCCACACAGGCAAGCCCCAACGGCATTACCGGCATGTTGATCTGTTCCGTATTGGCCGCGATAAGCAGGACTTTCACTGGGGTATGCCTTTCTGAAACTTCAACTCTTTTTTCCGTGCTTCAAGGTGTTATCGGCCGCAACTGTACCGCATCGGCAATCACATGCCCGTCCGCTTCCGCATTGGAGATGACAATGACGGCCTCCGTATTAAACGGGAATTCGCCCACAGACACAAAGGGCGCGTGCGGGCCCGGATCCTTGCGCTGATTTATACGCCGGCCGGTTTTACCTTCCTTGTGGTGAACTTCAACAAGTGCGTTGGTCGCCCGATTCGGGTTCGGTGTATAACTGACACGCACTTCATAAACTCCCGGTACGGGTACTGGCAGCGTGTAGCGCGCTTCCGCCTTACCCTTGCCGGGGCCCCCATCATGCAGATAGCTTAGCCCGACCATGCCCGGGACGGAGGACGAGATACCCCAGTTGCCTTCCCTCGCGGACTGGGAATTGTCCATGATGATACCCGGCAGTGTTTTGGGATCTATGTTTGTTTTACCGTCCAGTTGCATTTCAAGGACCTGGCCGTCGGCCAGCAGGCGCGCCGCCAGCACGGCATAGTCCAGTTGCTGCACAGGCACGCCCGCATCGAGCGCGAGCACGGCGGCGGTTGCCGCAGATTGTCCCAGAATCATAAATACGGGCTCCATCCGGATGGAGCCGAAGGAAATATGGGACGATGAAACGCATACCGGTACCAGCAGGTTTGCGCATTCGGCTTCCTTGGGAATGATGGCGCCGTAGTCAATGGGATAGGGCCCGCCGGGGCTGATTTGCACATCGCCCTCGTTACGCGCGCAGGCGCGGCCTTTTTCGTCCCGGGCCACATACCGCTGGGTGTTGTGGGAGTCCATGTTATACGAGCCCATGCCGACAGGATGCGGTGTTTCCTTGATACGGCGCAGGTGCAGTTCGGTCACCACGAAATCGCTCACCATGCGGCGCGCCTCACGCACGTAAATCTGGTGCGGCCAGTGGCCGTTGTCCAGGAATTCATCCTTCGCCAGGCCCCATCGACGCATTTCGGCGCGCACGTCTTCCGCCACGCGCGGGTCGTTGGCCAGGTACCAGAAATATCCTTTCTGATAGTCTTCATGTTCCCGCAGAATCGCGCGGCGCCGCTCGTAGGACGCCTCTGGGTATTCGTAGTTCATACCGATATTATCCGTGGAAAAGGCCCCCCGGTTGTTCGTGTCCGTCTTGCGGTTGGGGATGAGGTCGAACTTGCCGAACATGTCTCGATAACCCGTATCAATATAGCGGCCCAGCAATTCGTATTGCATCGGATCATAATTGTCCGGTTTTGGGAAGGGAACCCGGTTTTCGGGAACCGTGGTGAGACAGACCCGATAATTGTAGGCCTGTACGCGGTGGTCCCCCTCGCCATCCACGCCGGGGCCGTCGTCATGGATGCGCGGCAGCAATCCGCTGGCTGGGTCGCCCGGCACGACATAGGGATCCACAAACGATTCAAACTGGTGGTGCACCGCATTGGCCGTCTGCACACCGTTCAGCGTTTCGCCGTATTGGGTGTTGGACTCGCGGCCCACATGATAGGACACGCCCGCCGCCGCCATGAGGTCGCCTTCATAGGTGGCGTCAATGAACATGCGGCCCTGATACGTGTTACCGGAAAGGGTGATAATAGACACGATACGGTTGCCTTCCTTAACCACGCCCTTTCCCCGGTCCAGCCATTCCTCCCGGTGTACAGGTATTTTGAATTCAGCCACGATTTCCTCGAAGACCTGTTCGGCCACGTGGGGCTCAAACACCCACATGGTGCGGTACTCGCCGTCCATGGCCGGCACGCCCTGGCCCCGGTTCCCGAAGGCTTCGCGTTCCTGCCAGCGCCACGCCTCCTCCCGTTGGTACTGTTTCCAGACCCGGTGGTAAAAGTCGCGGGACAGGCCGCCGATGACCGCCTTGTTGCCCGTATCCGTAAAGCCGAGCCCGCCGCTGGTCAGTCCGCCCAGGTGTTTGTCCGGCGACACGACCACAACACTTTTGCCCATCTCCACCGCCTGCACGGCGGCGATTATCGCCGGGGAAGTGCCGCCGTACACCACCACGTCATAGGTCTGCGGTTCGACTGCCATCACCGAAACTGAGACACACATAAAAATAAATACTGATTTTTGAAACATAGCGTATTCCTCTTTATAGTCAAAACATCATTGTAGACCTCCGGTAAGTATGGCCTATAGGCGGAATCGGGTTCAATGGCCACGCGCCGGGGTGAAAAATTAAATACCGGCATTCGGTCTTGTGCGACATCATCCGACGGTATAAACACTGTACTTCATAGATGACTTGCCCCTTCCCTGCTTACTCATGCATCATATCCCTTTTAAGAGAAGACCATTTATGGAGACCATATCATGCTTTGTTTGCATCTGTTGCTTGCATCGGTATTATCGGGCACTGTTCCCCAAGTTGCGGAGACTCAGGACATTGCCCCAGTTTGGTCGGGGCATCCCGTCGGGTTTTGCCTGTACACGCACAAGGACATACAGCTGGCGGCGTTTTATGACGTGGACCGGCATATGACCGTTGCGAAACGTACCTTGGGGTCGAGGGACTGGCAACGGGTCTGGCTGCCGGAACAGGTCCAGTGGGACAGCCACAATTCCATCGTGATGGCCGTTGACGAGGATGACTACATCCATCTGAGCGGCAACATGCATGTCAAGCCCCTGGTTTATTTCCGAACAAAGGAGCCTCTGGACATCGCCACCTTTGAGCGGTTGCCCATGGTGGGAGCGCGGGAAGAACGGGTCACCTATCCCAAATTTTTACGGGGCGCGGCGGGTGAATTGTTGTTCCGGTATCGGGACGGCAGCAGCGGCAACGGTGAGGAACTCTATAAT
>JAKJCY010000342.1:2941-3276 GCA_022706235.1 Candidatus Hydrogenedentota bacterium
GACCTTGAGACCCGGCAGTGGCGCCGTTTTCTCGACACGCCGCTCACTTCCGGGGAAGGGGAACGCAACGCCTATATCATGGGACCGGTCAAGGGCCCGGACAACCGCTTCCATATTTGCTGGGTGTGGCGCCTGACCTACGAATGCGAAACCAATCACCACTTGTGCTATGCCGTCAGTGACGACCTGCGTACCTGGTTTTCCGGCACCGGCGTCCCGCTAACCCTGCCCATTACGCTCGCCGCCACCGAAACCATAGTGGACCCGGTACCCATGAACGGCGGCATCATCAACGGGAATACACAGATCGGTTTTGATTCTCAGAAACGGCCTGT
>JAKJCY010000343.1 GCA_022706235.1 Candidatus Hydrogenedentota bacterium
CGGGTTTCACGACATGGTTGTTATACACGACCTCATAGTTGTTGGTTTTATCCAGAACGTAATACAGGCGGCCGCCCATCTCCGGGGTAATGCAGACCTTCAGGTATTCATTCTCGAGGATAACGGCCTTGTATACTTTGTCCAGCTTTTCGGTGTCCTGCACATCATAGAAGGGATAGGGATAAATGTGCCGCTCCGCCAGTTGCACCTCCTCCGAGCGAAAGAAGAGCGGTACCTTGTCCGGGGCTTTCGCCTCATAGGTGGGCAAGACGATGGTCTCTTCGGATAAGGTGACCTCAGCGGAGCAGAGATTTCCGACGAGCAAGGGAACAGCCAACAGCATTGCGAACATGAAACGCTTCCTTTAATGTTTTTGCATCAGGAACGCTTGCCAGGGAACAACGATCTGGCTTTGGAGAGTCCTTTGCCGGGTCTCGAACGCTCCGGCGATATGATATCCCTTTACGCCAGTGCCCATCCATGTCGCCTGGAAACCGCTTTGAAAAAGTGCCAGCGGGCCCCAAACTCAATTAGGGCCCTTTCGTCTGGTCAGGGGGATAAAAGAAAAAATTCCGACACGGAGTACAAGCACCTCAGTTTATTCGCATCACCCTCAGTAACAGCAAGCGGGGCCGCGCTCTTATTGTTGTTGCCCGACGATCACGGTTCGAACCTGCCGCATCGCATACGATTTACTCCTTGCCGCAGGCCTTTTATTTTTCCGGAATTATGCGGTTATATGTTAAAATTTACACGCATAGAGGCAATGCAAAAGGAGTTCGCTATGGTCGGAAAAAAAACGTTGGAAGAACTCATCGAGCGTTTGCCGTCTGATTGTCAGGCGGAAGTACAGGATTTCATTGAATTCCTCATAGACAAACATGAGCGAAAGTCCGGGAATAGATTGCTGCAGAATTGGGCGGGCGCGTTAAAAGAACACCGGCAGCACTATTCATCAGTAGCGTTGCAGCACCAGGCGGCGCAGTGGCGTATACAATGAGATATCTTCTTGACACCAACATTTGGCTGGAAAGGCTCCTTGACCAGGAACATTCAGAGGAAGTGGGACAACTGTTGGCCGCGCTGCCCTCAGATCGAATGGCAATGTCTGATTTTACGCTCCATTCCATTGGTGTTATTCTGGGACGACTCGGAAGCGCGGATGTTCTTGTCTCTTTTGTCAAAGACATCTTTATCAATGGCGCCATCAGCCTGGTTACGGTACCTCCTGTGCTCATGGACAATGTTGCATCGGTAATGAAACGGTTCGGTTTGGATTTTGACGATGCCTATCAATATGTGGCAGCCGAACAAGCGGACGCTCACATCGTCAGTTATGACAAGGATTTTGACGGGACGGATCGGAAACGCGTACTGCCTGCCGACATCCTGGCAAACGAAGTATAGCGCAACACTTCAGTTATCCACGATGATGGACAGCTAATCTCTCGAGACCGGCGATGTTCCCGTATTTATCCCTTTATTTTCGATCGATTGGCGCAAGAAAACAGACCTCTTCCCATGAGAACCACTTCCGCCGATGATGGCCAGATTGTCCTGTTGGTAATCCTTACGGTCATCCTGACTACCCCGTAGGAGTAGACTTCTGCCGCGGCGGATTTAAGCGGAAGCGTCCACTCAAGTACAATGCTTGTAGTTCTTTAACAGTACTCCCGTGTCGTGCCCGTTCAGGACTTGTTATGCCCATGCCAGTCATTCCCTTGAAATACCAGTTATGGTTTTATTACGGCGCACTGGCCTGCGTGGCCATGGCGACGAGCATGCATGATTCCACGTTCAACAATTTCCTTGCCGAAACGTTTCACCTGAGCGCCGACGCGAGGGGCCACCTGGAATTCCCCCGGGAGCTGCCCGGCTTTCTGGTGGTCGTCATGACGGGGCTGCTCTGCATGTTGCCGATGACACGGGTGGGGCTGGTGGCGGTATTCCTTTCCACGGCCGGGCTGATCGGGCTGGCGTTGAACGGCTTTTCCTACCCTTTCATGATAGTGAGCATGGTGGCCATGAGCGCGGGTGTGCATCTGTTGCAGCCCGTTGGCGCATCCATCGTGATTGGCCTGAGCGGGGAACACAACCGAGGCGCCCGCCTGGGCCAGGCCGCGGCGGTGAGCACAATGGCGACGGCACTGGGAACCGGACTGGTGTGGCTGTTCATGGACCGCGCCGCGCCCCAGTATCAAACCACCTTCCTCTGCGCGGCAGGGGTCTTCCTGTGCGGCGGGTTGTTCTACGCGACCATGCACATCCCCCACCTGCACCAGCCCCGGCAGCGGCTGGTATTCCGGAAGGCGTACCGGCTGTATTACCTGCTCGAATTTCTTTCCGGCGCGCGTAAGCAGATATTTCTCACCTTCGGGCCCTGGGTGCTGATCAAGGTGTACGGCCTGCCGGCGCCGTCCATCGCGGGACTGCTCATGGTCTCCTGCCTGATAGGTATCGTGTTCAAGCCCCTGATGGGTATGGTAATGGATTATACGGGGGAACGGGTTGTGATGATCGCGGAGGGCCTCGTGCTGGTCGTGGTCTGCCTGGGCTACGGGTACGCCCAGTGGCTCATCGCCGACCCGGGCTGGGCGCGGCGGCTCGCCTGTTGCTGTTTCATCCTGGACGAAATGCTCTTCGCACTCGGCAACGCCCGCGCCCTCTACCTGTCGCGGCTGACACCGTCACCCCAGGAACTGAATTCCTCCCTGGCCATGGGCGTTTCCATCAATCATGTGGCCTCCATGCTCATCCCCACCGTGGCGGGCGCCATCTGGGTCAGCCTCGGCTATGAACGGCTCTTTTTGGGCGCTGCGGCCTTCGCGTTGGTCCTCGCCGGTGTGGCCTCCTTAGTGCCACGATCAGGAAGGAGATTCACTGCGAAATAAAAGTTGAAGATTCAGTAACGATTTAGTCTATTGTAATTATTGTTCCATATTATCCTTAAACCGTTTTTTTTGGAGTGCGCAAGTCATACTTGCGCTTTCGCTTTCTTGCTTGTGCAGTTCGTGGGCCTGATGCATATACTTCAAGTCTACGATATCACGAAAGTCAAAGCGCAAGTATGACTTGCGCACTCCATATAGGTAATGATATTAAGGATTCAACATTCTCAAACTTTGTTTTTGTGAGATAGACCAGCGTCCAAAGCACGAACCGAAGGAGGGTACGCGACATTATGAAACTACTGCCAATGGTCTTGTTGCTCACCGGGGC
>JAKJCY010000344.1 GCA_022706235.1 Candidatus Hydrogenedentota bacterium
CGTGCGATCTTTGCGGAACAGGCGAGGCCGAGCCCGGTACCACGCCCGCCCTTGGTTGAAAAAAAGATATCGAATATCTGGTCGCGTACGTCTCGGGGAACTCCGGGCCCATTATCGGCGACCATGATTTCCACGCTGTCTTCCACATGCCGCTTCATGGTTATATCGATACGGCCGCACCCTTCCGGAACCGCATCCATGGCATTGCCGACCAGATTCATGAGGCACCGGAGCAGGGCATCCTGGTCGGCAAACACCGGTGGAAGATCGTCGTCAGCATGGATTTGAAGGGAGATGTTTTTTCTCTGGAACAGGTCCCCCATGGCTTCGCAGGCTTCGGTCACCACCTGGTGCACATGGCACGCACGAAGTGCGGGCTGCGCCGGTTTTGCGACGAAAAGCAGGTCCTGCACAAAATTAGAGATACGCTTGACACTTCGGCCAAGAATGGGCCAGCTTTTTCGTATGGATTCGGTATCATTGTTTTGCAGCGCCATGTCTATCACTTCAGCACTGCTGGTCAACCCCGTAAGGATGTTTTTGATGTGGTGGGTCAGTCCCGCGATGGCATGGCCAATCGCCGCGAGGCGTTCCGTCCTGATTTCATTCTCAATCATTCGGGCGCTGACCACGGTGGAAGCGACCAGGGCGGAAAACATTTCGATGACATGCTGGTCCAGGAGAGAAAAAGGACCGCCTCCGATTTTGTTCACCAATTCCAGCACACCCACCAATTTGCCCCGGTCGAACATGGGCGTGGCAAGAATGGTGCGCGTGTGAAAACTGCTCGCAGTATCCGCATCGCGGAAAAAGCGCGGGTCCGCGTCCACATCGGGCACATGAATCGTCTTTCCGTCCACGGCCGCGGCACCGGCAATCCCTTGCCCCATTTTCAGGCGCACTTCCCGTTTCAGTATCTCACGGTCGCCGCTTTCTCCCAAAACGACGCGAAACCATAATTCGTCTTTTTCTTCATCGTAAAGCATAACCGATGCGCCTTCGGCGCATGCGAGCAAGCGACTTTCCTCACTGATGCGCTCGAGAAGCACATTCATATCCGTGAGCGCAGCCACGAGACCATGAACCCGGTACAGGGTCTCAATCACGTGGTGCATTTCCTCCGGCGAGGCCTCTTGCAGCCATTGCGGCGTATGTTCACTGGAAAGACTCATTCTACTACCTTTTGCCCCTTCTCAAGAATGCACTCCTCCGGATAACTATACTTCAAGACGCCAGAAAATTCAAGAAAATGTACGAATTTGCACGTCCGCGTCAAGACCCTTTCCGCTTCTCCAAAGCGATATGTGCAAGTTTTAACGCGCCGCTCTTACCGCGCGTCCCCGTTTCAAGCGCCGGCCCCACGCAACTGGGGCATCCTTCCCGGCACGGGCATCCGGACAATAAGGCGATGGCCGCCTCCAGAACGCGGGTGTTATGGGTATAGAGTTTTTCACTGTACCCTACCCCGCCGGGATAGCGCTCGTACAGGAAAACGGACGGTTTTTCGGATCCCGGGGCGCGCAAGCGCGCAGTGGCCAGGATATCGCTGGGGTCGCAGACCACATGCACGGGCGCCACCTGGCGCAGAGCGTTTGCCAGGGCGTGGAGCGCTTCGCCCAGCGCTTCCCGGCCCATGCCGTACCGTTCATCGATGTCTTCCGGGTATTCTATCCAAAATCCGGTGGTGTGCATGGTCTGTTCCGGCAGGTGGATTTCTCCCCATCCTACGTTTTCATGGGTGCCGAAGCGAATCTTTTTATAGACCGTGGGCAGCCAGGTAACGCTTACTTCACCCCGGCATAAGGTGGCATTCTCCTGTTCCGACGCCTGCAGGCAATCCAGCACGCGCAGGTCCACCTTCATTTCTGCATCGGTATAATAATCCACCTCCACGGGCCTCGCATAGGCCTTACGGTCCTCCAGGTCGAGCCGCTCAATGGTATACTGGCGTGTCTCATGCAAGTATACGGCGTTTTCGTATACCTCCACCGGGGCATTGAAAAAATCAACTTCTCCGATGACGCGTCCGTTGTCGGTCGTATCCAGAATAACGACATTCCCGGGCGCGGCTGTGCGCAGACTGATATCCGAGGCCGGGTAGGTTTCAGCGCTCCAATGCCAGCGATTGCGCGTCTTGCGCAAAATCCTGTGTTGCGCCAAAAAGTCCAAAAGTTCGGCGGTACTGACGGCATCCACACCGAAGGCATCCCCTTCCGTAAAGGGCAATTCAAAGGCGGCGCATTTGAGATGGCTCGTCAGGATGAACAGGTTGTTGGAGTCAATGGTGGCGCTTTCCGGAGACTGCTCGAAAAAGTAATCCGGATGGCCGATGATATACTGGTCCAGAGGAGCGCTTGACGCCACGAGAATGACCAGCGCCGTGGCACTGCGCCGCCCCGCCCGGCCCGCCTGCTGCCAGGTGCGCGCCACGCCGCCGGCATAACCGCACATAATACACACATCCAGGGAACCGATATCGATTCCCAGTTCGAGGGCGTTGGTGCTGACCACCGCCATCACCTCGCCGTTACGCAGGCCCCGCTCGATTTCCCGCCGCTCCGTGGGCAGATAACCGCCCCGGTAGCCGCGCACCTTCGCAGGGTCGCCGCCTTTCCTGGCCACCGCCTCTTTCAGGTAGGTGGTGAGAATCTCCACGCGGAGACGGCTGCGCGCAAATACAATGGATTGAATTTGACGGAAGAGGAGCGAAGCGGCAAGGTGGCCCGCCTGTTTCACGCTGGAAGCGCGGATACCGAGTTCCCGGTTCACAACCGGAGGATTGTAAAACAGGAAATGTTTTTCGCCCGAAGGCGCGCCGTTGTTGTCAACCAGGACCACCGGAGCCTCGATGAGTTTTTCCGCCAGTTCCGCCGGGTTGGCAATGGTGGCGCTGCAGCAGATAAATTGAGGACTGGTTCCGTAAAAGGCGCAGATCCGCTTCAGGCGGCGGATGACGTTGGCCAAGTGGCTGCCGAACACCCCCCTGTAGTGATGAATCTCATCAATCACCACATATTTCAAATTTTCGAACAACCGTATCCAGATGGTGTGGTGCGGGAGAATGCCCGCGTGCAGCATGTCCGGGTTGGTCACCACAATGTGCCCCGCATTCCGCACCGCGGTGCGGGCCGAAGTGGGCGTGTC
>JAKJCY010000345.1 GCA_022706235.1 Candidatus Hydrogenedentota bacterium
GCGGACCGTGTATTGACGGTGGATCTGCACTGTGGCCAGATACAGGGTTTCTTTGATATCCTGGTGGACCACTTGTCAGCGGATGTGGTGTTCTCCGAGCACTTGTTGAAGATGGGGATACACGAGAAACTTATCGTGGTGTCGCCGGACATGGGCAGCGTAGGACGGGCGCGGAGTTTCGCGAGCCGCTTGTCGGTGCCTATCGCCATTGTGGACAAACGGCGCCCCAAGGAAAATGAGTCGGAAGTCATGAATATCATCGGCAGTGTCGAAGGCCGGCACGCCCTGATATTTGACGATATGATAGACACGGGCGGCACGCTGGTAAAGGCGGCCCAGGCCATCATGGAACACGGCGCCTGCAGTGTGCGTGCCTGCGCCACCCATCCCGTGTTCAGCGGGCCCTGCCTGGATCGGCTCGAAGATTCGGTATTGGAAGAAGTATTGGTCAGTGATTCCGTTCCCCTCAATGAGCGTGCGGCGTCCATGCGTAAGATAAAGACCCTGACGATGGCGCCCCTGGTTGGGGAGGCCATGCGGCGTATTCACAAAGATGAATCGGTAAGCAGCCTGTTTACGGCCCGGCCCGATTCGGAGGTTCAACAACAATGCAACTGCATACATTAGACTCAAAGGTGCGTTCCACTGGACGCAAAGGGATGAACACAGAGGCGCGCAAGGACGGCGGTATCCCTTCCGTTCTCTATGGCGGCGATGCGGACAACATGAATATTGTTGTGAACCGCCGGGCTCTTGAAAAAATCCTGCACCAGGAAGGCGGCGCGCACGCGCTGATTCAGCTCCAGTTCGCGGAAATGGCCCAGTGCGACACCCCGGCCATCATCAAGGCGGTGCAGCGCCACCCTGTCAGTGATGTCCCGCAGCATGTGGATTTCATGCGCATCCGGCTGGATGAGCTGATTCAAAGCCCGGTCGCCATATTGCTTTCTGGGCGTCCCAAGGGTGTTATTGACGGCGGTGTTATCGACCACCAGCTGCGTGAAGTCATGGTCGAGTGCCTCGCGCTGGATATTCCCGAGCATATTGAAATCGATATCACCAATCTCGGGATGGGTGAAAGTATCCACGTATCGGACCTGCAAGTCGCCGACACTATCAGAATCATTACCGAGCCCGGACTGGCTGTCGCTTCCGTCCATGCGCCGCGCGTGGTCAAGGCTGCCGAACAGGAAGCCGAAACCAAGGCCGAAACGGAAGCGGAAGGCAAGGCGGACGCGGGTAAGGAAGCGGAATAACCTTGCTGCATAGCAAAGGCGGCCGTTTTGAAACTGGTTATAGGTCTTGGCAATCCCGGGCCGCAATACCGGCTTACACGCCATAATGCGGGCTTCATCGCGGCGGACAAACTCGCTGAAAAGCTGGGTACGGTGTTTTCGCGTACCATGAGAAATGCTCTGGTCGCCCGGGCCAGCCATGCGGGCACGTCCGTGTTGCTGGCCAAACCGCAGACCTTCATGAATTCCAGCGGCAGCGCTGTCGCGCCACTGGCGCACCAGTATGGATGCGCTCCAGAAGATATTCTCGCGATTGTGGATGACATCTACCTGCCTTTGGGTACGCTACGTATGCGCCCCGGCGGCGGTGCGGCAGGCCACAAGGGGGTGTTGTCCATTGCCGGAGCCCTGGGCACGGACGGCTTTCCCCGCCTGCGCATGGGCATTGGCGTTGAGGATGTTCCGGGTGACAACAGGACCGCTTTTGTCCTCGGTCGTTTTACCAGTGAGGAGCTTGCGGAGGTCGAAACTATGGCGGAGCGCGCCGTACTCGCCTGCTTGTGCTGGCTTGAGCAAGGAATTAAAGCCGCGATGAATACGTTTAACGAGCGTGGCGGCAACAAAGGAGATTAGTGGTGTCAACCAAAAAACATACCATAAGCGTACTGGTCGCCAACGAGTTTGGCGTACTTGCCCGCGTATCGGGAATGTTCAGTGCCCGGGGATATAACATATCGAGCCTGTGCGTGGGAGAAACGGAAGATCCGACGATTTCCCGCATGACGGTTACCGTACATGGGGACAACCATGTCCTTGCCCAGATTATACAGCAGTTGAACAAACTGGTGGATGTTATCCGGGTGGAGGACCTGACGAGTCTGTCCTTTGTTGAACGTGAAATGGTGATGATTCGCGTTCAGGCCAACAACAAGCGGCGCAGTGAGGTGTTGGAGATTGCGGAGATTTTCCGGGGCAAAATCGTAGACCTTGATAATAAAACCATGACGGTTGAAGTGACCGGGGCCCAGGGTAAGGTCACCGCGTTCGTGGAAATGATGCGCGGATTCGGCATCATGGAAATGGTACGCACCGGCGAAATCGCCATTGCCCGGGCCGCCGGAAACACCGCCGTCGGAAACGGAGAAGACTAGGCAATGCCTCGTGTTGCACCGGACCAAGGGGCCGTTTGACCCGTGAGTCCTGAATTTGCTATCATATGGAAGACTTACACATCGGGGGCGTATCGTGCGCCCCGACCTTGTGGTGGGATGTCCGAGTGGTTAAAGGAGACGGGCTGTAAACCCGTTGGTTAACGCCTACGTTGGTTCAAATCCAACTCCCACCACCATTAAGGTAATTCCAATAACGGCGATAAGCGTTATTCTTTATAGAATGAATGATTTGTGCGGGAATAGCTCAGTTGGTAGAGCATCAGCCTTCCAAGCTGAGGGTCGCGAGTTCGAACCTCGTTTCCCGCTCCATTAAAGATTTTCCCCGTGTGTGTGCCCGCGTAGCTCAGGTGGTAGAGCACTTCCATGGTAAGGAAGGGGTCATCAGTTCGAGTCTGATCGTGGGCTCCATTCTTCAAACGGCTTGGCAGGGCGAAAGCAAGCCGGTGCAGTTGTTTTAAGTAAACAGGTGCGGCAGTGTACCGACAGCATTCAACAGTAACGATAGGAATAAGTCATGGCGAAGGAAAAATTTGAACGCACAAAACCGCATGTGAACGTTGGCACGATTGGTCACGTGGACCACGGCAAGACGACGCTTACCAGCGCGATCACCCGTGTGCAGGCGAAGAAGGGC
>JAKJCY010000346.1 GCA_022706235.1 Candidatus Hydrogenedentota bacterium
CGATGACGGCGAACACCTGTACAACGTGGAGAAAGACCCGGCCGAAACAACCGATCTGGCCGGGGAGGAACCCGTACGGGTCAAGAGACTCCGGGAACCGCTGGACGACTGGGCATCCGAACTGCAGCCGCCGCTGTGGAAGGGCCGGGTCCCGGGGAAGAAGAAGTACCCCCTAAAGAAAAACCGCCCCAAGAAATCTTGAGAAATTTTCTTTGGACATCCCAGATCAATTAGAGCGCCAATACCATATCTGCGCCCACAACCAGATGAACCACGTAACCGTGGCAGTGCTGAGTTACCCCAACGGCTTCACTATGCCCCGTAGGTGGGTTCCTCTGATTAGCGAGTAGAGGGGAAAAACATAAGGATCGCCCAGAGTTGCCCGCATAATAACTTTCCCATCAATCCGTTAAACCCGTATCTTCGCACTTCATCATAGTAGCGAGCATCGTTGCCACCAGTTTCTCTTTACCCTCCTTAAGCGCATGTACTTCCCCGAAGCACACGGTCAAGGTGCGCCCCGGCTTGAGCACACGTCCCCGGGCTATCAGTTTTTCCCCCGAAGCGGGTGACAGGAAATTAACCTTGTACTCCACCGTCAACACCGCGGCGACGGCGGGCATACAGGTCAGCGCGGCGTAACCACAAGCGGTATCCACAATCATGGTCACCACACCGGCATGGAAAAAACCATGCTGTTGGGTCAGGTCGCTGCGAAATGGTACTTCGACGGATACTTCGCCTGGTTTGACACGGGTAATGGACGCCCCGATAGTTGTCATGACCGTCTGACGGGCAAAACTATTTTTGATACGCTTCTCTACGTTTATTTCCATAAAGACTCCTTCTTTTTATCATGCCAGACATCACGCGTAAGGCACAAACTAACCAATCATAGCGATTGTTTTCCCAACATGTACACTATTTGAGCCTGTCAATGGCACAACCCCCTATCGAAGGAAACTGTACCTATTTTGTCATTACCGATGTTGTGGTGTATCCTCAAAATGGAACGTGCTGTAATTTGCAACACGAAAGATCATGGAGATTTGGGATTATGAAGAGGATACCACTCGTAGCGTTCATGATACTGGCTCTGGTGCCATTTGTATGGGTACATGCGGACTTCATCGAAGACTTCCGTGCGGTCTGGACCGCACCGGAAATCGTCAAGAGAATTGACGCCGGTATCGAACAGCATCGCAAGGGCGACGCGGTGATTCTTGTGAAGGACAAGGAAGGCAGGCCCCTTTCCAACGTCACAGTGTCCGCCGTGCATCAGTCCCACGACTTTTTGTTTGGCGCGAACCTGTTTGTGCTGGGGCAGCTGGCCACACCGGAGCTGAATGCCGGGTATGAACAGGCCTTCACCCGAATCTTCAATTTTGCGTCTCTGCCTTTCTATTGGGGGGACCTGGAACCCGAACGCGGCAAGCCGCGTTTTGACGAGGACGCGCCCCATATCTGGCGCCGTCCCCCGCCGGACGCGCTCCTGGCGTGGTGCAAAGCCCATGACATCACGCCGAAGGGACATCCCCTGCTGTGGCATACCATCAATCCCGAATGGATGCCCGCGGCACCGGACGCGCTGCACGCGGCCTATATAAAACGGTTCGGAGAGATCGCGGAACGCTATGGCAACGACATCCCGATCTGGGACGTGGTAAACGAGTCGCTGGTGTGTCCCGCCACTTATCCCCTCTTTTCACAAGACCGGGCGTATGTGTCCTGGGCCTTTGAACAGGCGCATCAGGCCTTCCCCGATGACACCCTCCTCATGATCAACGAGGTCATGCACGCCAGCCACAAGCCGGTGGAAGAGAATGCCTATCTGAAACAGGTCAAGGCTCTGCTGGCCTCCGGCGCGGGCATCGAGGGCATCGGCTTTCAGTTTCATTTCTTTTCCCGGCAGGAGTTGGACAAGCATTTTCCGGGGAATCTTGTTTACGGGCCAGAAAACCTGCTCGATGTGTATGAACGGTTTTCTGAATTGGGCCTTCCCCTGTACATCACCGAAATCACGATACCGGGCAGCGGCGACAACGGTCCGGCAATCCAGGCGGAAGTCGTGGAGCATCTGTATCGTCTCTGGTTCAGCATCAAAGGCATGGCGGGCATTACCTGGTGGAATCTTGTGGACAAGACTGCCTACGGAAATGAAGGCCAGGCGCTGGGCGGCCTCGTGGATGAAACGATGCAGCCCAAGCCCGCCTATCAAGCGCTGGACCGGTTGATTAACCAAGAGTGGAAGACGGACTATACCGGCAAAACAGACGCGAACGGGCGCGTTATGTTCCGTGGTTTCGCGGGAGACTATCAGATAACGGCTACAGCATCTGACGGCACAGAGCGTGTATCTACCCTGCAACTTGCGGCAGGAAAAGAGAATGCGATGACGTGTGTTCTAGAGTAATGTAATTGAGTAACGATCTGGGAGTTAAAATCATCGTTATACAGAGGGGCCAGATGAATGGCACGGTTTAAGGATGAGTTAAGTACGGTTGAAGCGGCTGCGATGCGAAAACTCTTTGTCCAGTTAAAGTTGCTAAAACCCTTTGGCTGGTCAGTCGTCCAGGGGACTCGAGAGTTAATACTCCGACCTTCCGACCGCGAGCTAGGCAAATTCAGCATCACGGTTTCACCTGCCCAAAATGGTTTAAAGTTCTGCCTTTGTTTCTTCTCGAGATCGCTAAATTACTGGGATGGTTCTACATATTTTGATCAGACGGAAGACATTGCCAATGATATGCTCAATTGGGCTCTGAGAGAAGTTAGGGTTGAACAAACGCGTTGCGACAACAATTCTATATAGCCAAAATCTTAGCATACGTCAGGAAATATGGAGAGGCTGAGATAATAGGAGTCTTCTCGTTCCCAAGTTGTATTCTTGTCATTACCCACATCTTTTTGGCAATGAATAGTAGCGGTGAAAAGCAAATGTTTGAATTCAATATCCCAACGG
>JAKJCY010000347.1 GCA_022706235.1 Candidatus Hydrogenedentota bacterium
TGGAGTGGCGTTTGCTGGAATCACTGACCATGACTGCCGGAGCGCGCTATGATGAAAGCGATGTCTACGGCGCCGCGTTTACACCTCGGCTCGGCCTCGTCTATAACAAAGGCAAATTCATGGCAAAATTGTTGTATACGGAAGCCTACCGCGCTCCCAAGGTGTGGGATTTCCAGGATGGCATGGGAAACCCGCGCCTGGTTCCTGAAGAAATGCAGTCCGTGGAACTCGTTCTGGGGTATTTGCTTTCAGAGCATCTTCGGGCAGAAGTCGCCGCTTACCAGAATACCCTGCGGAAATGCCTGGCCCGTGAGGAGGTGGGCACCAATTGGCGCTGGGCAAACATAGGCCGTGTCGAAACCTTCGGCGTGGAAGGTACGCTGGAATATAAACGAGGGAAATGGCTCGCCTTCCTGAATTATACCTATACGGATTCCGAGGATGAGCAGGGATGCATGATACCCGAAATCTCCCCGAATACGGCGAACGCGGGGTTCCAGTACGCCTTTACGGACCATTTGAATGTGGATTTGCGTGGGCAATACTTGGGCAAGCGTAAAAACACGCATGAAATCGGATATTCGGGAACAGACTGGATTGATGATGCCTTTGTCCTTCACGGGGCACTGAATCTCACGGATATACACGGCTTCGACTTCCAGGTGGCGGTGAAGAATATTCTCGATGAGAAATACTACCATTCCTCCGATACCTCCGTCAGCAGGTACCGGCAGCCGCAATCCACTGTTACGGTAAAGGTCAGTAAAGAGTTTTGAATACGTGCCCTAAATACCGGAATTTACCGCGAATCCCAAGGACACTAACGGCGGCGCTTCGCGGCGGTACGGCAATGGCGGTAAGTATGGCGCTTATTGCATTCCTCGTGGGGTTCTGCTTCGCCGCTCGCGCGGAAGGGGATGATGCGGAAAGCCGGGCCGACAACATCAGAGCCGCCTTCATTTATAAATTCACGGCCTACATTACGTGGCCGGAAACGGATGCGGAAAACTTCACGATTGCCCTCCTCGGAAAGACCAATTTGCTGAGACCCCTGCGGGAGATCGCCAGGGACCGCAAAGTCGGTGAAAAACCGCTGGTCATCAAGGAATGCGCCACTCTGGAAGATACTACCGGCGCGAAGATCCTGCTTGTCTCCGCCGCCCCGGGATGTCCGCTCGAATCCATCCTTAAAAAAGCGGATTCAGAAAAAATACTTACCGTGGGAAGTACCCCGGGCTTTGCGGAGAAAGGGGTGGCCATTAATTTATGTGTCATTGAAAACCGCGTCGGATTTGAGATGAACCTGGGAGCGCTCAAAAGAGCGGGCCTTTCTGTGAGTTCCCAACTGGTCAGCCTGGCGAAACTGGTCGAAGATACCGTGCAAACGGAAAACAAAGGGCAACCGGAATGAACTGGTTCGCGAACATCTCCCTGCGCAGAAAGTTGATTGTCATACAACTGATGACCACCCTCGCGGGCCTTACGTTATTCGGCATTTTCACGGTAACGAACGAAACGCGCCTGCATCAGGCCGACCTAAGGCGGAAATGTGAAACCATCACGCGCATGATTGCCACCAACTGTACGGCGCCCCTGGATTTTTTAGACGGGCAGGCCGCGGAAGAAGTGCTGGGTTCGGCCAGGGCTGATGATGATGTGGTGAATGCCTGGATTTATGACGCCCAGGGAGGGTTGTTTGCCGCCTACAGCAAGCCGGGCAGTCCGGAGTTTAATTTTCCCCAAAGATCCCCCGGCCTTTATCGAGGTGAACGGGGCTTTTTAACCGTTTCAAACGGAATCGAAAAACGTGGGGAAATTATCGGTGTTGTTTCCTTGCGTATCAACGTACAACAGATATGGGTGGTCTTGTTTCATAGCATGGTCTATGCCACGCTGGCGTTCGCCATCGGTATGGGGCTGGCCCTGCTCCTTTCGCTCCTGCTGCAGCGGGTCATTTCTTCCCCGATTCATGACCTTGTAACCATGCTCAAACGCGTTTCGGAGGAAGGTGATTATGCCATTCGCGCGGAAAACCTGCGACGAGACGAAATAGGCGCCTTGTGTGAAGGCTTCAATGAAATGCTGGGAAAGATTCAGCAACGGGAAACGGAACGGGATGCTGCGGAGGCCACCCTGCGCAAGAGTGAACAGGCGATGAAACGCATGCGCGCCTATCTGCAAAATATCGTGGACTCCATGCCCTCCGTCCTGGTGGCGGTGGACCCTGACGGTACAGTGACCCAGTGGAACCGTGAGGCCGCACACATGACCGGACTGACGGAAGAGGAGTCTCGGGGGCGGCCTGTCGGCGATGTGCTTCCCGTGTTGCAGGAGCAGCTCGATAAAGTGCGCGCTGCCGTGCGGGAAGGGCGTCGTCTCGAAAATGAACGCTTCAGTGTCCGGGGGGAAGGGCAGGAGCCCAGGCATTATGATTTAATGGTCTTTCCATTGGTGGCGAATGGCGCCCAGGGCGCCGTGGTACGCCTGGATGATGTGACGAGCCGCGTTCAGATCGAAGAAATGATGGTACAGACGGAAAAAATGATGTCCGTCGGGGGGCTCGCCGCAGGCATGGCGCATGAGATTAATAATCCGCTGGGCGGCATCCTGCAGGCATGTCAGAACATCGAACGCCGCGTGTCCCTCGACTTCCCCAAAAACGTCGAGGCAGCTCAGGAAATCGGCGCCGATCTGGGTATGGTGCGTCACTATCTGGAAAAGCGGGGTATTCTGGAATTCATTACCGGCATCCGTTCGGACGGTACCCGCGCGGCCGGCATCGTCGCGGACATGCTTGCCTTCAGCAGGAAAAGCGAATCCAGGCAGGTACGGGTGGATATGGCCGAGATTGTGGATACGGT
>JAKJCY010000348.1 GCA_022706235.1 Candidatus Hydrogenedentota bacterium
GTCTTGGTGGAACAGAAGGGCACCGCCCATGAATGACTTAACCGCCAAACAGGCCGCCTTCGTCGCCGCCTACCTGGAGACCGGCCATATTCAGGGCGCCGCCATAAAGGCCGGGTATGCTGAACGCGGCGCACACGTCACGGGATCCCGCCTGTTAAGAAATCCTAAAATCGCAGCCAAAATAAAGACCATGCGCCAAAAGGCCGAAACCGCGTCCACCTTCACCCTGGGTGAGGCAATCTCCATCTTGGCCGTTATTGCACGTGGAGATGATCACCCGATGGCCAGGATACGCGCCATTGAAACCGCGGCACGTCTCTTGAATTGGGAATCCCCGCATCAAGGCGAAGTGAACCTGATTGTTACCTATGTGGATGATGGACCGTCGCATAGACATGAACCGACACCGCAGCCAGTAGTGGAACAAAATGTTGTAGCACTGGATAAAACAGTAGGGGAACAATCTGATCCCCCACGTGAACCAAAACCGCAACCTGAACCCGCCC
Organism: Candidatus Hydrogenedentota bacterium; assembly: GCA_022706235.1. GTDB lineage: Bacteria > Hydrogenedentota > Hydrogenedentia > Hydrogenedentales > CAITNO01 > JAAYBJ01. Next base: position 507 of record JAKJCY010000348.1, read on the forward strand.
CAAAACAAAAAATACGCCTGTACCGGGATCGCGGATTCTACACTATCGGACATGAAGCCATGAAAAACCAGCGGTAGTTTCTTCTCTGCGTGACCCGGCACGCTTCGCGCCGCCATCCGGGTGCATGGGCGGCGCATTTAACCGCGTAGGATGCTGTACAGGGCGTTTTCGGCATGTAAGCCATACAAACACCCCATCCTGTGATGCGGACGTCATACGCGGCATTTATGGCCGCAAAAACGCCATATTTACGTTGGAAGGTATAAAGTAGAGTATAAAGTAGAAGCGAATGCGTTATATTTACTGGTATTATGGGCGCATTATGGCTGACACCGTATCAGATGGTAGGGGGTTGACTTTTGCTAACATCCGTGGTAAAATGCTGTCAATATCCGACATCAACAAGAAAGGGAAACGGTGATGTTATTCAAACCACGGGCAAAAAACAGTATTCCGGCACGGGCAACGCGCAGTACAAAACGAGGGGTTCAGTATGCCAGTTGGATAAACCGGCAAAACAAAAAGGTAACCGCGGAGATACATACCGATGATGAAGGCGACGAGTATGTTTACATCGAGTGCGCCACCTGGTACGCCAGATGGAAAGATTCCGAAGGGCGCCGCATCCAAAAGAACACCGAATGTGTAGACAAGAGCGCCGCCAATGCGGTCCTGGCCAGATGGCGCGGCCGGGCCGAAAAGGTCAGGGCGGGATATATCCGTGCCGCCGACGAACATCAAGACCGCCGTAAATCCAACTTAATCGACACCGTTCTGAATGAATACGCGGCATCCCTGAAGCAGACCGGCCGCACGGACCGGCATATCGATTACATCAAGTATGTTGTGGTTGAGATAAAGACAACGGCAAACATCCACCGTATTGTTGACTTGACCCGCCGCCACATTGAAGTGTACCTGGCCGGATTACAGGACAAGGGCGTCGGCGCACGGACGCGCAACATGCACAAAGCACTCATAAACGGGTTTTGTGTTTTCGCCTTGCGTCATGGTTATCTTGAGTCGAACCCGGCGGCCAATATTGAGACCGCCAATCAGGCCCTGGACCGGCGGCATGTTCGACGCGCACTTACCGACACGGAAATCACCCAACTGCTGGATGCCGCTGAGGCGCGGCCGATTGAAAACTTTTTATACGGGAATGTGGGGGCTGTCGATGTGGCCAAGGTAAAGCCCGGGACCCTGGATGAATTGCGCCGTATCGGCCAGGAGCGGCGCCTGGTATATGAGACCTTGTTGACCACGGCCGCCCGATGGGGCGAATTACGCGCCGTCACCGTGGCCGATTGCGTACTGGATGGAAACGCCCCGCATATAAGGTTGCAGGCCACCGCCACAAAAAATAGGCAGGCCGATACCGTACCGCTTACCGTTAGCCTTGCCAAGAAATTGAAAGCATGGGCGAAGACTAACGGCCGCATAGGAAAAGCAAGGTTATTCAATATGGGCGTCTCTGGATTACGCGCACTCACCGCCGATCTCATGTTTGCCAACATACCCGTAGAAACAGACGAGGGTGTTATTGATATACATGCCCTGAGACATACGGCCGCCACCAGACTGGCCCGGGCTGGAGTGCCCGTGTCTGTTGCCCAGCGCGTACTCCGGCACAGCGACCCGAAACTCACCATGTCGTTGTACAGCCACCTGGGCGTATTAGATACCACGGCCGCCGTGGAGAGTCTGCCGGCATGGGATGCCGCCAAGGCCAAGGCGAAACGAAAAGCATAACCACCCTCCCCTGGATACAGGGCGCCCTGTCGCACTACACGCGGCGGGGCGTTCTTGTATAGGCTGCAGGACGCGCCAGGATGCCCCACAAGGCACGATCGGCAGACAGGTCATATCAACTACTTTATACTTTTTGGGGTATAAAGTAGGGCGTAAAACGCTGTAAATCACCTGTAAAACTGCATTCCTACTTTATACTCTACTTTATACCCCCCCTTGTCAAAAAACGTCAAAAAACGTCATAAAACGTCTATACGGGGTATATGACAAAAAAAGCCTGCAATATCGTTTTTACCCAATATTTACAGGCTTTTTCGTTATTTTTTGATGGAGCCGGCGAAGGGAATCGAACCCCCGACCTGCTGATTACAAGTCAGCTGCTCTACCATCTGAGCTACACCGG
>JAKJCY010000349.1 GCA_022706235.1 Candidatus Hydrogenedentota bacterium
TGAAATACCGCCCCTCCTTATAGTTGAAATCAAGCACCAGCCCGCGCCGGACCATATCCGTCAGTCTGGCGTCCAGCGCCTCCGGCGCCATGCCGACACGGCGCGCCAGCACATCAAGCCGTTGCGGGCGCGACGGCAACCGCCTCGCCAGGTCCGCTTCTTCCGGCGTGTAGAGAAGCGACAGGACCCGCAGAAGATGCGGCGAATCGGGCGCACCCGTCACCATGCGGTCATACCGCTTGCGCAACAACTCATATTCGCGCCGCGGCAGGGTATTGTGATGTCCCATAAATAGGTCCTCGCTTATCGCCGCTGCATCGTGCCTGCCATAAGCCCCTCCCGGGCCATAGCATAAGTAAAGTTCGACAACAAGTACATTCGACAGCACCGACGCTTTTATGATACCATATCCCGGTACGCGCCCATAGCTCAGTTGGATAGAGCGCTTGCCTCCGGAGCAAGAGGCCGCAAGTTCGAGCCTTGCTGGGCGCGCCATATAAAAATTAATTAAACCCCTGTAAACATTGGGTAAAACCAGTTTTACGGGGGTTTTAATATGTGTTCAACAATGGTTAGAATCAATAACGGGGTGTAAGGTAGCGTGTAAAGTAAAATGTAAGGAGAAATATAGGGACTATTTTTCCTTCACAGATTCCGGTAATGATTCTATTGCATGGTAGGTATCATTGATTCCCCAAAAAACTTCATCCCGTATTACCAGCACCCCTGATGGTGATATGCTATGCTCAAGATTACAGCAAAGGTGATACTGCTTTACGTTGTGACAAATGCACTTTATCGGGTTTGTCCTTGATGATGAGTTGAAAACATGCGTGCAAAAAAAGAAGACCTATTGGCTTGGATTCTACACCAGACGGAAGGCCAGTTTTTCGAACGTAAGAGTTGTTTTGATCGCTCCGGCGTCAAGACAAAACTTCGCCCGGCAAAGGATGTGGCAAAAGCTATCGTGGAAACATTATCTGCCATGGCCAACGCTGATGGCGGGACACTTGTTGTGGGCATTGAAGATGACGGTGAAGTTTCGGGAATGACCTATCCTGAAGACCGTATTGCAGTTCTTGTTGCAGCACCCAAGCGGCTTGTCCAACCACCCATGCGTGTCCAGGTAATAAAGGGAAAACTGGAGGGCAAGCCTGTATTGGTTTTTGAGGTGGACTGGAGCATAGAATCCCATCAACTGACAGATGGTCGTTACCTGTTGCGTTGCGATGACAAGAACATGCCTTTTGCCGCCAGTGATATCGAAACACTCAAAGAAGGGAAGCGACGCCGTGTTACCGAGACCCGGTTTATAGGGGAGGCCACAATGCGCGACATAGACACGACGTTGCTTCGCAAGGTCGCCCATAAACTGGGGATTCAGGCTCCGCCCGGGGATATTCTGTCACGTTATCGGCTGGCAGAGGGGCGAAATGGTAAGACAGCACTTACGTTGGCGGCGCTTCTTCTTTTCGGCAAAGACCCCATGCGCTGGCATCCGCGCTGTGACATAGACTTTGTGAAATACGAGGGGACGCAACGCCAGAGTGGTGCCTCTTATAATGTGGTGAAGCGCGAGCGGATTGAAGGACCGCTTGTCACCTTGATAGGAAAAGCCTACGAGACGATTCGGCCTCATGTTCGTGAACGCCAACGGTTGGTAGATTTGTTTTTTGAGGAACGTTTCGAGTATCCGACTTTTGCCTGGCAAGAGGCCATTGTCAATGCAGTTGCCCATCGGGATTACCGCTATGAGGGCTCAAGCATTGAAGTGTGGATGTTCGATGACCGTCTTGAGATTCGGAGTCCGGGCGAACTCGTGGAGCCGGTGACTATCGAACACCTGCAAAAGCGAGAACGTATCCATGCATCACGCAACCCAAGGATTGTACGTGTTTTGACAGACCTGGGGTTTATGCGCGAACAAGGCGAAGGCATCCCACGCATGTTTGATGCCATGGAAAGGGAAGGCCTTCATCCCCCCGAACTCCTTATGGAAGCAGGCGCCATTTTTACGGTTGCGTTCAAAAATACTGTCGCCCTGTCCACGGATACAATGCGCTGGCTACAGCGGTTTGCATCGTTGGATCTGACCGGCAACCAGAAGCGCATCCTGGCCTTTGCCAAAGAGCATGACGGAGCCTTTACAAATCGTGACTATCAAAGACTGATCGGTGCAGACATTTATGCCGCGTCACAAGATATCAAGAATCTAATTCGTAAAGGCGTTGTAAAACTACCTCAAAAAGGCGGACGCACATATGAAGTTATAGAACATGCCCGCGCTGATTCGAAACCGGAGAGACCTGATACCTATATTGCTTTGGAACCGACCTTGAAAGAAAAAGGGTTCGTGAAGAATGCAGATATCCAAAAAATACTGGATGTTCCGGCATTTCAGGCCAATCGTATTGCACAACGTCTGACCGAGGCAGGATTACTGGTTTCTGTCGGGGAAAAACGCGGAAGACACTATATTCCACGGCACTGAATTATCACACATCTTCAAAGTATTATCTAACAGCGTCATTATTAATCTAACAGGTATAAGCCTGTTAGATAACGGCGTCATTGCTGAAAATCCATCC
>JAKJCY010000034.1 GCA_022706235.1 Candidatus Hydrogenedentota bacterium
CGACCCGAACACCGCCGAGCCGTTTCAGGACAGTGACCCGGTGGTGACCTGGTCGGCATATGGACAGAAAGGATTCACGGGCGTGGGCGCCGCCACTGCGATGCTCCTCGGCGACGAGGTGCGCCTCTACTACTCGATGTATGAAGAGCGGCTGGACGTCGGGCGGCCCCCCGAAGGGCCCGTCGGCACGGCGTTTGCCACGGTCAAGGTGGACGCCTTGCGACAAATCGTCGCGGATGCAACGGCGAAGGGCCTGCTTGAATGTGCAAACCGCGAAGAGATGGACGCCCTGCTCGATGACCCGTTGCCCCAGTCCATGTGGGATGATTTGCAGGGTCTCGTGCTGGCGGCGGTGCGGGCAAGGCAGTCCGGCGATGCGGATGGCGAGAAGTCGGCGCTGGCCGGAATCGCAGCCACCCGCGCCAGGTTTACCAAGGCCCTCGAACGTTACTATACAGGTGCCTTTGCGGCCCTGAAGAGTGTCGTGGACCGCTTGGAGGCTGGACTTCTCGTAACCGAGAATCTGCTCTGGAGTCTTCCGGTGGAACAAATGGGAAATATGGAACCGCAGATTGAGATTCCCGGTTTGAATATCGAAACCGGAAATCATCCTGTCATGATCGAAATAGAGGCCAAGTGTGATCGTTTTGATGTCGCGAGAGTGGCATGGGCAACGGACGAGGGCGTTAAGGCCGGACAGGAAATGGAGTTCATCGCCGGTTACCCCGGTGTGGAGTTTCCAACGTATCGCGTCACGATTGACACCGGCGGTCACCCCATCAGCGCACTGGGTATCCGGTTTCCTGCCGGTGCCACCGTGGACCTGAAACAGGTCCGTATCCGCGAACTCAGCATGGATACATAATTGGGTTGCCAGTTTGAAAACGAGGGACCTTCGAGGCTTTCATCAGTGCTCTTTGTATTTCAGGGTCCTTGTGCAGGACACCGGGTATATACCTGCCGAATTCGCCCTTGATACGCGGGACAGGAATAATCGCAATCGCTCTCGGCAGGCAGATGGGCAGGCACGTGCTGCATAACGAGCCTCTTGCAAAATCCTTTTTTTTGCTTGACTTTTCTGGTCAGTTATGATATGGCATGTATAGTAGTTAAATATGAAAATAATAATACTATGCCAAACGACCTACGATTCAAATTCTATGTTATTATGAATGCGCTATTCCCCATTTGCCATAGAGATAAGTGTTTGTCACGTCATATAGAATCCCCGAAACCGGGATATCATACACAACGCGAGTCCTTTCAAAGATTCGCTGCTGCAGACGCGTGGCATCCATCTCTTCGAGCGAATCCAGCGCCTCCAGTAATCGCTCCTCCGTAACCCCGTCCAGCGGAAGAATCAGCGCTAGATCCGTTCGGTCAAACCATTGCTCCACCCTATTGATGCTTTTGTAGTCCAGACAGTGGGCGTAGACCATAGCAAGAATTTCGAGCGCATGATTTCTAAGCAGTTCCGGTAATCCGATCTTCTTCGCCAGATGATCCAACAGCATAACGGGCCCATATACTTTGACCTCGTCAATGGCAACATCCGACAGAGACGAAGAAAGAATGGTCTCCCCATCCACTTCTCTGCCGATATACCGGAGGTGTTTTTGTACGACCTTGCCCTTAGCGCGATGGTTTTCGACCTCGGCCAGATAAGTGCCGCTCTTTGTTTTGTTCTTTCTTATGAAGATTTTAGTGTATATTATATATACTAAAATACCAAAAGCCAAACAAAATATTTGACAGCAAAATATTTGGCGGTGTCGAAAAAAGATGGAGAGCGTAGAAGATCTTGATTTTAAAGGAAATCTTGTGGATACTTCATAAGTGAAGTTCGGAAGTACACGGCGTAGTGGATAAAATAACGTTGGAGTTCAGGATATTAAATTGTAAATAGCAGAACCCCTCTTCCCCCGGTTTTCGCTATCCCCGACAGGAATCACAGTGCCAGAGTGGTACCCCTGTCTTTTCCTTCACGTTTCAAAACCACCCCAACCAAGAAAGGAACACCCGAAGTATGTCTGAACGCATGTTCAATTATGACGAAGTCTATTCCATCCGCAACGCTGTCGGCAAGGCATTCGCCGCCTTACGCAAAAAAGGCTTTATCGCCCGCGTGAATTTTTCCTGCTATACCGGCTACGTCCGCTATGAGTTATCGGGAATGGCGCGTACCCGCAGTAAGGATCGTGCCGTTTTTTGGCATGGCCAAAGTAATGAAGATTTTGGCGAACCAATTTCCAACTGGAAACCCTATTCATTCGCAGGAAAAAAATCGAATGCGATGCCGGGATTCTTCTACCACAATGACTGCCCCACCAGTGAGAACCGTACTTGATTCCGCAAGAACATGTTTGAGTCGTTCAATAACGTGCGAGACACGTGTGTTACGCATTCTGAAAACAATAACTCCAGGGCTGCGGGTTTGATGTCTTGCTGCTATTTCCCCAAAATCCAAATCGAAGGTCAGGATGATACGATTCTCAGCGAGGGCTTTGGCGAAGATTTGGTCATCGGGCGCGGTACGCATTTCCTCGTTACGCAGGTGTACTGCATCATCGCCCCTGTCCCTAAGCTAATCCACGACCCGTATACTTACCCCCATATCAGCAAGAAATCGCATGGCATATCCCTACATCGAATGTACTTCTTCCTGTGTAAGCCAGGCAGCATATTCGATGGCCTGTTGTATGTCTTTACGTTCAAGGTCAGGATATCCATCCAGGATTTCTTCAAAAGGGGCGCCGTGGGCAATCTGCCCGACAAGTACGGAAACGGGAATTCGCATGCCCCGTATGCAGGCGCGGCCCCCCATGATATCGGGTGAAAAGGTTATTCGATCAAACATAGGTTGAACCTCACATGAATTTGGCTACGGTTATTGATAACTCAACAGCAGTATATCAGAAACCAGGAAACTGTGCGCAATTATGAAGATTCCGCAAATTATGAAGGTTCCGCCAGAACAGGCGTGGGATGAGGTAAAATCTGTGACCCTGGGGCGGCAAAAAAAAAATGGCGTCCCCAAGGGGATTTGAACCCCTGTCGCCGCCGTGAAAGGGCGGTGTCCTAGGCCAGGCTAGACGATGGGGACGCAGTATATAAGGCGAGACAGCGACAGGCTTACCTCCCGCTGCTGAGGAAAGTGTATCAAAATCGGGGCAGGGTTATCAAATTTTTCCCGGAAATCCGGTGGAGGGTTGGTTTGGCTGGATATGGGTGTGCATTCCGACGGATTGTACAGACCCGCTGCATGCTGGTATGCTTACCGGCAGGAGGTTCTATGAAGAAAGTTTTCGTCTTGTCTTTGGTGATGATCACCGGAGCGATGTTGACGGCTTGCGGCGGCCGGGACACGGATACCGCTGCCCCGGGGACAAAGGCGCCGGAGAAACCGCGTATCGCGTTGATCATGAAATCGCTGGCGAATGAGTTTTTCCTGACCATGGAAGAGGGGGCCCGGGCGCACCAGGCGGCCCATGCGGACCAGTATGACCTTTTCGCGGACGGCATCAAGGATGAACTGGATGTCAACCGCCAGATTCAGCTGGTGGAACAGATGATGGACCGGCGTGTGAATGCCATTGTCATCGCGCCTGCCGATTCCAAGGCGCTGGTGCAGGTATGTCACCGGGCCCTGGACGCCGGGATTGTCGTCATCAACATCGACAACAAGTTTGATGACTCCGTACTGGCGGAGCGCGGGATCAAAATTCCGTTTGTGGGGCCGGACAACCGCAAGGGCGCGCGCCTGGCGGGCGAATACCTGGCGACCAGGTTACAGCCGGGCGACCCCGTGGCCGTCATCCAGGGCGTGCCGTCGGCCTTTAATGCCATACAGCGGCTGGAAGGTTTTCAGGATGCCATCAAGGCTGGACTCCTGAATGTCGTCGCCTCACAGGTGGGTGACTGGGAAATGGCCAAGGCGAACCGGGTCATGTCGGCCATGATCACGGAGCGCCCCGACATCAAAGCGGTCTTGTGCGCCAATGACAGCATGGCCCTGGGCGCGGTGGCGGCGCTGCGGTCTGCGGGCAAGCAGGAACAGGTTCTGGTCGTTGGTTTCGACAACATCTCCGCGGCGCAGGAGTTGCTTCGCAAAGGGGAGTTGCTCGCCACGGTGGACCAGCATGCGGACCAACTGGCGGTGTTCGGCATCGAAGCGGCGCTGCACCTGATTCAAACCGGCGCAACGCCCGAGGACCGGGAAACGCCGGTGGACCTGGTTACCGCGGAGTCATTGAAGTAAGATGCACGGGCGTTTTTTGTTGCGTTCCCTGCTGGATTACCTGGGTCTGGCGCTGGTGCTGGCATTCCTCGTCTCCCTTTTCGGCCTCACCACGGAGTATTTCTTTTCGTGGACTACCTTCCGCACCATTGCGAATCAAATCCCGGACTCCGTGATTCTCTCCACGGGCATGACCTTTGTATTGATTATAGCGGGGATTGACCTGTCGGTGGGTTCCGTGCTTGCCCTGGGCGGCGCCGTGCTCGGGCTGGCCCTGGTACAATGGCAACTCCCGCTGGTCCTTGCGATTTTGTTGTGCCTGGGCACAGGCCTGCTGTGCGGCGTCTTCAACGGCGCGCTGGTGGTGCGCTGGCAACTGCCCGCCTTTATTGTGACCCTAGGCATGCTTGAAGCCGCGCGCGGCGGCGCCTACCTGGCAACCGGTTCGAAGACGCAGTATATCGGCATGGGCATTGAATGGCTCAACCGGGGCGGGGTCATGGGGCTGTCGTTTCCGTTTATTTGCGCCATGCTGGTGGTATGCGCGGGGCAGTTTATCCTGGCGTACACGCCTTTCGGCAGAAGCATGTACGCCGTGGGCGGCAATGAAGAGGCGGCCCGTCTTTCCGGCATCCCCGTGGCCCGCGTGAAACTTCTCGTGTATATGATTTGCGGCGGGCTGGCTTCGCTGGCCGCCGTGTTCCATTGCGCCCGGCTGACTGCGGCGGACCCGAACGCGGGCATCGGGTATGAACTTCAGGCTATCGCGGCCGTGGTTATCGGCGGGACCAGTCTCATGGGCGGCCGCGGCAAGGTGATCAACACGTTATTTGGCGTGGTCATCATTGCCGTGCTGGAAAGCGGCCTGGTGCAAATCGGCGCGCAGGAACCCGTCAAACGGCTGGTTACGGGCGGCATCATCGTTGTCGCGGTGATTATTGATTATTATCGGGGAAAATTGTAGCCCGTATTGAACAATGCTTCTTCCAACCACGGAACTCACGGAACACACGGAAATAAAACAAGAAGGCTGTTTCCTCGCCATAGCAGGCGTTTTGATTTTTTGTTGGACAGCGTCGGACCCAGTGTGACCTTGTCGGACGAGTCAGACTGCCGCTGCACCAGACAGTATTCCTGAGCACACCAGGTTTTGTCCCCAACGCCACCCTTGCGCTTTGGGAAACTCGGGCTCTTTTCTGCTACTATACAAATCATCCTTTCGATTGTTGTGTGTGTCTATATAGGGCTCGTTACGAAATTGCATTTCGTAACGCATTTGTAAGCGTAGTTGCACTTCGCGATCCGAACCGAATACTTGTGTCCAGAGTCCAGACTGGGATGTTCATGAAAGATAGTTTTGTTTACAAGTGCGTTCCCAAGTTTCACTCTTGTCATTACCCACATCTTTTGGCAAAGAATAGTAGCGGTGAAAAGCGAATGTTTGAATTCAATATCCCAACGGGATTTATGAACAAAGCCCAGGGTTGCGGTACTCCGCTACCCTGGGTGAATGTACGGCAATCTCCATACCCTACCCTGAAAGGGTTACGTAAGTCTGTGTTACGTAACCCTTCCAGGGTAGAGGCGGATCGGGTAAATGCCGTATGGGAAAACCGACGCAACTCCGTTGGAGTAGAAAAGAGAGAAGGACAGGCATCGCTTACCCAGGGTAGCGGGGTACCGCAACCCTGGGCTATGATATGGAATCCCGTTGGGATTCTAAATACATACGTCGGCATCTCAATACCATATCCTGAAGGGAAAGATGCGGGTAACGACAAGAGTGCAACGTGGGAACGAGTCTGTGTGGGTGATTCTTGGAATGGCAAAATCTGAATCAATTTCCTGCTGGTGAGTCACCGATTAACAAGCTGGCTTGAAATCAATGATGGTAACAGCGTTACCTCCTTATTCATAAAGGTATTCTTGACTCCTATGGATGCATCAGACGATCTCATTATCGCGGGGCGGCGGTTTTCGTCCCGGCTCATGATAGGCACGGGCAAGTTTCCCAACAGCGAAGCGCTGCGTTGCGCCATTGAGGCGAGCGGGGCCGAAATCATTACGGTCGCCCTGCGCCGCGTCGATTTGGAGCATCCCGAATCGGAAAGCATCCTTCCCGCCATTGACCGGTCGCGTCAGCTGATTCTGCCCAATACCAGTGGCGCCCGCACTGCCGATGAGGCGGTGCGCCTGGCGCGGCTGGCGCGCGCGTCCTGCCTGGAACCCTGGATCAAACTTGAATTGACGCCGGAGGCCCGGTATCTGCTCCCCGACCCGTTGGAGACGCTCCGCGCGGCGGAACGCCTGGTCGCGGAAGGGTTTGTGGTCCTGCCCTATATCCAGGCGGACCCCGTGCTGGCAAAACGGCTCGAAGAGGCGGGCACGGCCACGGTAATGCCCCTGGGCGCGCCCATCGGGAGCAATCGCGGGCTGCGCACGCGGGATATGCTGCGCATTATCATCGAGCAATCGAACATTCCCGTGGTGGTGGATGCCGGCCTCGGCGCGCCGTCTCACGCGGCGGAGGCCATGGAGATGGGGGCCGACGCCGTACTGGTCAATACGGCCTTGTCGGATGCCCGTGACCATGGCGCCATGGCAAAGGCCTTTGCCATGGCCGTGGCTGCGGGGCGCATGGCGTATCTGGCCGGGCTCGGCCCGACGCGGGAAACCGCCGAGGCGTCTTCCCCCCTGACAGGATTTCTTTTCGAGAACAAGAACGGGTGACCCCATCAGGAACGGGTCCATACAACGCCTGGACGGGTATCGCCTTCCTTTTGCCACCGCCTGCCACCCTGAAAAAGTCCCGCCTCACCCCTCTTTGCCGCTGTTTTTCTACAGTTCGTCCTCGTTCAAAATCTCATAGCGGTAGCCCTGTTCCGTGAGGAACAACTGACGTTTCATGCTGAAGTCCTGGTCGCAGGTGTCCTTGGATACCAGAGAATAGAACCGGGCAATGGAGCCCCGGTCGCTCTTGGGGCGGAGGATGCGTCCCAGTCGCTGCGCTTCCTCCTGTCGGGAACCGAAAGTGCCGCTCACCTGGATGGCCACGTTGGCATCGGGCAGGTCGATGGCGAAGTTGGCCACCTTGGACACGATCAACAGTTTGATTTCCCCCGTGCGAAAGGCCTGGTACAATTCCTGGCGCCGCCGCACCGGCGTTTGCCCCGTGATAATCGGCGCATTGAAATGCCGTGCCAGCTGTTTTAACTGGCTGAGATATTGCCCGATGATAAGCACATTGTCCCCGCGATGGCGTTCCGCCAGGGCCTCGCACAAGGCAATCTTGTGCGGATTGGTGGAGGCGATGCGGAATTTGTTTCTTTTCGGCGAAATGGCGTATTCGAAGCGCTGGTCGGCGGGCAGCGGCGTGCGGATTTCCGTGCACAACGCCTCGGCTATCCATCCCTGTTTTTCAAGCACTTTCCACGGAACGTCATATTTCTTGGGACCGATAAGGCTGAACACCTCATCCTCACGCGCATCTTCGCGAATCAGTGTCGCGGTGAGGCCCAGCCGCCGTTTGGCCTGAATGCCTGCGGTGGCGCGAAACACGGGCGCCGGCAGCATATGCACCTCGTCGTAAATAATGAGCCCCCATTGGCCCTGGTCGAAAATGCCGAAATGGGTGAATTCGCTGTCTTTTGTCTTGCGGTACGTAAGCACCTGGTAGGTGGCAATGGTGACGGGCCGAATGATTTTTTCATCCCCGCTGTATTCGCCGATGTCCTCGTCGCGGAGGGTGGTCTTGTCGAGCAGCTCGCTTTTCCACTGGCGCAGGGCGACCGTGTTGGTCGCCAAGACCAGCGTGTGTGTCTTTACCGCAGCCATCACACCGATGGCGACGATGGTCTTGCCGGCGCCGCAGGGCAGTACGATGACTCCGCTGCCACCGCGGTTGGACCCGTTCAGGTAGAAAGCGTCCACCGATTCCGTCTGGTATCTGCGCAGGGTGAAAGGCCGTCCGCTCTGGCAGGTTTCCCGCAAGGCAATTTCCAGCGGCGCCCCGTCCGCATACCCGGCCAGGTCCTCCACGGGAAACCCCAATTTCGTCAGGGCGCACTTGACATTGCCCCGGTCTTCGGGTTTTACCAGGACGCGGTCGCCCCCGGGAACGCCCCGGATATACGGCCGCAGCAGGTTATGGCTCAATAATTCCCGGATTAGCATGGGTTCGTCGGAGACCAGCGCCAGGCCGCCGTCCTCCGTGCGGTGCAGTTTCAACCTGCCGTACCGGCCCACCATGTCGCGAATATCGGCCACGACGTTCTGGGGCAGTTCATAGCGGCTGTAGGTGGAAAGCCCCTCAAGAATTTCATGGGCCGTCATGCCTGTGGAAGCGGCATTCCAGAGGGAGAGCGCGCTTATGCGGTACGTATGGATATGTTCCGGCGATTTGACCACTTCCGCGAAGGCGGCAAGCATATCCCGCGCGTTTTCAAATTGGGGCCCGTCGGTTTCCAGCAGGATGGAGCGGTCCGACTGTACGATTACCGGTTTATCAACATCTTTATGCATGCCATGGAATTCCGTTTGTTCCGGAGAAAAGCCTGTAAGAAAAAGAGGGAAACGGAAAAGATAGTATACCAGAAAAACGGTCATTGGAATGCGGACGGAACACGGACGGAACCGTTCCGTGCGGCCGATTACAGTAATTCGCCGGTGGCGGGATCGTATTCCCATTGCCGGCCGGGGTAGGGATGGTCCGGGACCGCCTTCAAGATTCCGGTTTCCACCAGTCCGTTCAGCGTGGGGGGGCCTTGTCCGAACCGTTCGGAATAGGTAAACAGTGCATTGATAATGCGGTCCTTGGCGCGAATGACCAGGTCATCGAGCAGGGTGGTGCTGTAAACGGTTCCATCCGGACTCAGAAAGAAGGAACCGCCGAGCGGGTCTTCCGGAACATACCGGATCAAACCCGCCTCGACAAGGTCTTCAAGGGAAGCGGCAGGGTGTCCCGACTGGGTCCTGTACAAGGCGAGCGTGTCGGTTAGGGCGCGGCAGACCCGGCGCAGTTCTATTTCCGTCAACTTGCGACCTGCCAGCTCCTGGAGAAAAGCGTCCTCACTTTGGCGAAGTTCGCGCCATGTCTCCTCCTCAATCTCGGTCAGGTCGAATTCATCCTGCAGTTTTGCGGTCAGGTTGGCGATGCCTCCGGGCGCACTTCCCGTGGCAAGGCTCATGCTGAGGTATAGCGCCGCCATGTACCGCGCATTGGGATCATCCTGACGGTTGGTCAGGTATACCATGGCGGATTGATAAGGTAGTTTCCAGGCGTGGGGGTTGTTGACCATGCCGGACGCCGCAAGATTCAGGCTGGCCGTGGCGTCCGCCCGCAGCGCCGACAAAAACATGGCGCCCAAATAATAGACATCGGAAAAATAGGGGTCCAATTGTGTGGAAGTAACCAGCATGCGCTCCAACCAGGTGTAGACCCGCTGTCCCTGGTGTTCATTCGCCGTGTACTGGATGCAGTTAAGCCACAACAGGTCGGCTATGACCGTATTCAGGCCGCCCGTGAAATGATTCAGAAGCTTTTCATTGGGCAGGTACAGGACTTCATCCATGCCTTCGGAATCGCGCGTGTGTTCTACCAGGATAAAGGCAAACAGGGCAATGAGGTAACAGAACAAGACGGCTTCAAGCCCATACAGCAGTCGCCACCTGCGGCTTCTCATACATCACGCCTTTCAAAGGCCAGGCAGGCCAGTATCAGCAGCAACGCTGTCCATGCCAGCCCGTAGGCCGCAGCGAAGCCCATATACGGTGCCGCCACAGGCACGTTGTTGGCAGCCTCCGATTGCAGGTTGAATACATTCAGATTGGGAATGGCGAAATACAGGACTTGGAGCAGTCCCTTTATAAAGGTCCCCTCGAATTGGGAAGGCAAATTCCGGAATATTTCGGTGGCGTGTCCGGCAAAGTAAAAGGATGCGACCACGATGGCGCCCAGGATAGGCGATATCACGGTGGATAACAAAACGGAAAATGCGGTAATCAGCACCAGTTTAAGAAATATAAGCAGGATGGCCTGAAACCACACGACCGTAACCATGCCGCCCATCAGCCACAGGTAAAGGGTCGCGCCAGCAGTCATAAAAAGCATGGAAACTGCGATAACCGCAAGCAGCCCCAGGTACTTGCCCAGAAGGAACTCATACCGGTGCATCGGTTGGGCCAGCAGGGTGTACAGCGTTTTCTTGTCAATTTCCTTGTAGACCAGGTTGGCGCCCACGAATATCGCTATCAGCGTGCCGAATATGGACATGGCGGCAAGGCAGATGTCTTTGATAATTTTGACATCCTGGCCGATGCTGACCCAGCCCAGCACTTTCGACCCGAGTATGGTCGTGACGGCGAAGAAAAGCAGCACGTAAAAGACTTTGTCCCGGATGGATTCGCGAAAGGTATTTCCGATAACGGCGCCAATTCTGCTCATGCGTTATTCCTCCGCCTTTGAAGTCAAAACGGCCAGGCCGTTATCTTCCGGCAACGCCACGCCGGCGCCCTCCTGAATACGTGTAAAGAAATCCTCCAGCGATTCAATTACCGGGTGCATGTAAACCAGGCTGCCGCCGGCATCCTGTATCTGTTTCACCGCCCGGTTGGCGGAGTCCAAGTCCGGTACCACGAAACGGCAGTAGCCCGCTTCCTCTTCCATAAAACAGGATACCCGTGTTTTCAGTTCAGCAGCCAGGCTGGCGTTTATGCCCGAGGCGCGCAGTTCAACGGACTTGGGAACGCTGCCCACCAGTTCCTCAATGCGCCCGCAGGCCGCCAATTCACCCGCCACCAGAATGCCGACCCGGTCGCATATTTCTTCCACATCGGCCAATACATGGCTGCTGAAAAAGATGGTTTTGCCCGCCTCTTTGAGTTCGCGCATCAACTCGCGTATCCTGCGGCGTCCGAGCGGGTCCAGGCCGCTTACCGGCTCGTCGAGCAGCAGCAGCGGCGGATCGCCGACGAGGGCCACAGCGAACCCTACCCGTTGCCGCATTCCCTTGGAGAAGCTGCGAATACGCCGGTCGGCAATGTCCCGCAAATCGAGCAACCCGCTGATACGGTCCCATTCCTGGTCACGCGCCGCCCGGTCAAGGCCCCGCAGGCGGCCATAAAATGCCAGTGTTTCATGGGGCGTCAAATATTCGTAAAAATACGGGTGCTCCGGCATGTAACCCACCATCCGGCGTGCTTCCGGCAAACGGGCATCCTTATCGAATAAGGCCGCGGTTCCCGAGGAGGGATAAATAAGACCGGTCAACAGTTTGATGGCGGTTGTTTTACCGGCGCCGTTCCGGCCGAGGAAGCCGAAGATTTCATTCTCATGAACTTCCAGGTCCACGGAGCGCAAGGAGTGGACCGGCGCTTTCCCGAATGTTTTATAGGTTTTGGACAAGCCCTGGGTTCGTATCGCTGTTGTCATAAAACGACCTTAGCTGTTACTCCATTTATTTTATTTGCGTCGTCCGGGTTGCCGTAGGACGCGTAAGACCGGTAGGACGGGTAGGACAAGGGTACGGTCAACGCTCTGGCTTAAATACACGGTCCTACCTGTCCTATTTCTCAGAACCTGAAGAACATAAGCACTGCATACCCCCGGATTCCGTACCGCTATCCGGCACTCAGGCACGTGGTTTCGGACCACGCTTTTGCGGGCGCAGGATGCGTCCCGTCTGCTTTTCGAGTTCCTCGATGAAGGCCGTGCCGCCGAAGGGATGCCCGGTCCGGGTGTTTAAGAGAAGCCGTTTTTCCAAAGCCGATTCGCTTTCGGCCCCGGCAAGCCATTCCGGCCAGTTTTCTATAACTCCCGGGGGCGGAAAACTTGCCGTGAGCACGGCATCCTGCCGCAGGCCGCAATGGGGCGCGGCACTGGACCATCGGTACTTTTCCGCTTTTTTAACCAGGCCAAGACGTACAGGCAGGGATTCAACCAGACGTACGGCGGACCACACAAACATATCATCCAGCACACAGGAACTGAACCGGTTTTTCCATACCCGCCCCGAAGTCAGGCCGCGCCAGTTGGCATATCCGGCATAGGCGGCGTGTGTGTCACGCACAGCGGCCGCCAGCGCGCCCACATCCCGCGGTACGGCCACCAGGCGGATATGGTCCGGAAGCAGGCAATACGCCCACAGGGAAAGGCCGTTCTTTTTCGAGAACTTTTCGAGATATTCGAGGTACGTTTTGAAATCGTCCGTATTCGTCAGGACATCGCGCCCGTCCATGCTGTAATGCGCAATATGATGCACAAACCCGGTTATGATTGTTCTCGCTCTTCTTACCATGCTCTGCATCATACCCCATGTGGAACTTTGTGATCAAAACAGGCATGGTCTTGAATTCATTAGCCGGCGGCCGAAACATGCAATGGCCATGAGAAAATAAGTATGATTGCCGGAGACCGCGTTGCAGGCGGGTTTTTCGCCCCCGATGGAAGGATAAGCTGTTCATGTCCGTAAAGCGTCATACCCTGCTGATGGAACTCCTGTTGATGCTCTGTATTGCCGGCATTTCGGGATGGTACGGGTGGCACTATGTATCCGCCATCGATGACACGGAGATGCTGCGAAATACAAAGATGCTGCCTATTCCGGTACTTCCGGGAGCGATTCATTTTGCCTTGGGCCGAGGCATCGGAGTTGCCCACGAAAAGGAGGCGGGTTTTCCCGAACTCGAGGCCTTTTTAACGTCCAAGAGCGCCTCCATACCGCGTACAGCCTGGCCGGAGGCCGGGACGCACGCTAAAGGCGGCGGGCATTTTCTTTACATGCACTATTATCTGGTCGCCTATCTCGGCAGCATCTTTTATCTGCTGGGGATAAGCGTGTGGAGTTTTCGGATTGCCTGTATCCTGATGCATGTGGTTTCCATGCTTGCCCTCTATGGCATATTCCGGTTGATGATGGGGCGGCTGCTCAGTGTTGCGCTGGTGTCCAGTCTTTCCTCTTTGCATGCCTGCCTTGTCATGCTTCCGGTCCTGCGCGACCTGGCGAAGGCGCCGTTTATTCTCGTTTCACTGTTGTACACAGGAATACTTGTTAAAGATTCCGTCAAACCCCGCCGACTGTATGGCGGGGCGATTCTCCTTGGCGCCGTCATTGGAGTGGGGTACGGTTTTCGCCAGGATGTTTTTGTTTGTCTTCCCCTGGCGTTGTTTTGCATTTTGGCGGCTTCACGGCCGGTCTGCGCCCATCCTTGGCGCGCCCGCCTGCTGGCCGGGTTGGCCCTTTCGGCCATGTTTACGGTGTGTGCTATGCCCGTCTTAAAGGGGAACCGGGAAGTGGGAGGGACTATCACGGTGCACACGCTGTTTCAGGGCGTGATGCGATGCGCGGAGGACAATGCCCGGTTCTACAGTGATTCCTATGATTATGGCTATTTGAACTACGACCATCCCGTAACCGCCCAGATTCGTGCGTATGCCAAACGCACGGGGGATAGTTACCCCTTGTACGATCTGACCCCGGCTTACGGTGAAGTGGGCGGCCGCATGTTCCGCGAATTTATGCGCGCCTATCCGGCCGACCTGGCGGGGAGGGTTCCTGCCGTGCTGGACAGCCTTGCCGCAATTCCCGCAGGGTCTTTCCAATGGATGCGGGAACATTCCGAAACCGTATCGGAGGGGCGCCTGTACGGCGGGCAATGGCTGGAACCGGTCCAGCGCGCAATGGGGCGTTTTTTTGACACCTGCGGCCTGATTATCCTGCTGGCCGCGCTCGGAGTTCTCGCGGCGCACAGTTTCAGGGCCGCCGCTCTTATGGTCGTGTTCCTGGCATACTTTAGCGTTTATCCCAGCACCCTTTTTGAATTCCGTCATTATTTTTACCTGGCGTTTGTTCCTTTCTTCTTCTCAGGCATGTTGATATCGCTCTCGTACCGTAATGGCGCGGTGTTGTACTGGTATGCCGGCGCGAAGGGTTGGAAATCGGCTCTGCGGAAGGGGCTGCGGGCCGCGGCAAAGGGAGGGCTCTTTGTAACGGGGTTGGTCGTTTGCATGGTTCTCCTCCTGTCGGGGTTGCGTGTGTTCCAGAAAAGGCATTGGGACCGTTCTCTTGACCAGTATGCCCATGCGTCGTTGGCTCCGTTGACTCTGGAAGAAGAACGGGAAGGGGACAATGTCAGGTTGCTGCTGCCCCAAAATATGACCGCATTGCGGGGACATACCCCGCCTGGGCCTGGAGAGGTGGCTTCATTCTACCTCGTAGCACGCTTCAAAGGGGAAGGCAGAACGGTTTCATTTCAATTATTAAATACCAACCCGATATTTACCCGCCCTTGCCAGGTGGTTTTACAGGGCGAAGGGCTGTACTTTTTCCCTGTCTATGACTATGACTTTAACCCGCCCTTTACTTTTTTGGGAATTGCGCTGAGTGCCGGGGATCGCCCCTTTTTCGAAGGGCTTTATCTGTTTGAGAACGGGGACTCCATGCGCCTCTGGCCATATGTATTCGTACCCGAAGATCGCCGGACATTTGCCTATTATAAAATGGGGCGTCTCGATAGAGGAATACTCGGCTTCCAGGCGCAGGCGCGCGGCGGGTTCGGCCTGTATCCTGAAAAATCCCAGAAAGCCTTTCTCAGCCTGATCCCGCGCCATCCTTTTCATGATGCTTTTGCGGGACATGCGTTATGGTGCGCGCGCCGGTGCGGGGGTGAAGAGCATCTCATACATACCTGGGAAACGATAGGCGCTTTCATGCCGGAATGGCGTTCCGAGGCCGGTCAATGGCTGGTCGCCCGGGCGGAAGAGGCGCAACAGGAAAATAACCCGGGTGAAGCGGTCCGCCTTTATGAGAAGGCGGGCGCCATTCTCCCCGAAAATCTCAGGTATCGTGAACGTACGGGCGAACTGCAGGAAAGAGGCGGTGAATTCGCGGCAGCGCGGACAACCTACAAAAGCATTTTGCAAATGTATCCTGAAAACGCGTCTGTTGCCTATCGCCTGCATGCTTTGTCCGCCGGGGAACCCGGGGTCGCGGAGTACGCCTCTTTTTGGGAGGATTTGGTGGATGATTTTCCCCAAGCAGCCGTTCCCCGACTTTACTATGGCATGGTTTTGGAGGAGCGTGGAGATGTCCGGGGCGCTCTCGAAGCCTACGCGAAGGTAGTGGGGGATACGCCCGTCGGCGCGGAAGCGGAGTTGCGGCGGGGAATGCTCCTGACGAAAGAGGGGGCCTATGAGGAGGGGGTTGCTCTGCTGCATGCCGTTGCGGTGCAACACCCCGAATTGTCGGGCCAGGTAGAAAACGTGTTTCTGGAAGTTTACCTTCAATTGAAGGAGCGGGAGGAGTACGGCGCTGCGGCAACCATGTATGAAATTCTGTCGGCCCTTACCCCGGACAGGCCGGATATACACGAGAAGCTCGCCGAGTTGTATGCATTAATCGGGGAGAGCCATAAAGCCATCGACTTGTATGAACGGCTCTTACAGCAAAAACCGGATCAGGCTTCCCCGGCCAAACGGCTGGACGCACTCTATGCCGGGACTGCCGTCGCGCCTTCCTTCGGAGAAGGGGACAACATGATGGACCGCGCGGTCACCTTCTGGAGCACGTTGGCCGGCACGTATCCCAACATTCCCATACCTTATGTTTATCTTGGTGCGGCTCTGGAGCGGCGGGACGAAACGGCCGCCGCGCAGGAAGCCTATCGGCATGCGATGGAAATTGCGCCGGGGAGTGCGGAGGCTCTATACCGGTCAGGAGCGCTGGAGGTGTTGGACGGCGCCGTGGATACCGGCCTGGCCAAAATGCGGGAGGCCGTCGTGGCGGATGCGGGACTGGCCGGTGATATCAGCCGGCGGTGCGACCAGATTGCAGCCGTGCTGGTGGAACAGCAACAGCATGAACCCGCCTTGCGCCTGTATCAGACCGCGCTTGAGGTTTCTCCCCGGGATTTATGGCCGCGCGTGCATCAAGGCGAACTGTACGAGCGTATGGGTGATGAGCAGGCCGCAGCCGGCTGTTATCGTGATGTGTTGATGGCGGTTCCGGAGTCTCCCGTGACCGCGAAATTGCTGGACCGGCTGCTGCGGCAACACCCGTCGGGCGGGAAAACTGTCGTAGAGGAATGGAGAGTAATCGTTCAAAGGCACCCGGAGGCGGCTATTCCCGCTTTCTATCTGGGAAAGGCCCTGGAGTCGGCCGGGGACAGGTCCGGCGCAGCCGACTACTACGGCCGGGCAATTCAACTGAATTCCGCGTTGTCTGAAGCCGCGGAGCGGCTGCGGTCGCTGGAAACCCGGCCGCCGGATCAATGAATTACCTGGCGCATGGTTCTGTTCTGAATCAATTTAATCCACCGGCTCTGCCGGTGAGAATTCGTCACGCTTTGCCGTTCCATCGTTTTCTTTGCTTATGAACATGTCGGCCCTTTTTGCTATTTACAATGTCCTTGCTTGTACCGTCATGCCGGTTTTTTCGCGGCCGATGATTTTTATTAGAGCCGTTACCCGTATACCGCGAAAAAGACCGGCATCCAGATGGAGGACCCCAGGGGATCTCCCGGACTTGTATCCCGCGCCCCTTATTACCTCCCGCGGTCTTATGAACCTGGATTCCGGTCTTTTTCGCGCCTATACGGTACTTCCTGTGAAACGCGTCCATGCGCGCGAAAAAACCGGAATGACGTAGGTTTGGAAGTGATAAGATGGACAACAAGGCTTTGGGACGGAATCGATAGTTGTTTTCATGAGGCTTCTTTTAGGAGCCCGCCTCATACCACCGGATCTTCCGGTGGTTGTTGATTATCACTGGGATTTGAGGTAATGAGGGAATGGGATTCGGAAAGATGCAGGGATGGCTTCATCTCAAAAATGTCGGGAGTATCCTCTGGTTCTAACGGTAGGCTGAGCAGGTATGCCCCATCATTGTTTCTGGTCCAAATGGGTAATTGCGGCAGCCCCGGATTTTTATTTTCTTCCGCTCCGGTGGTATACTTTCCCTTTTTGCCGGAACCGACAGGAGACAGGAAACGCATGTGCTGTTCTCCTGAGAAAAGAAGCATGGGAGTCAATACTTTGTATTTCGGAGTAGATTTCGGAACAACGAACTCAAGTGTCGCCGTGTATGACGGTCACAGAGCGTGGGCGTTGCCTCTGGATCCTGAAAATGATTTGCCCACATCGCTGCCTTCGTTGTTGTACATTTCCCGGGAGAACGAAAAAATAGTGGGGCGCGCGGCTGCGGACGCCTTTATCGCCCGTAACGTGGACCGGGAAGTCAAAACAAAGCAGGTGGACCTGGGGGTATCCGTTGAGGCGTATGTGGGCGCGGAGCCTGAAAAAAGCGAGGTATTTAATCCCGCACTGGTGGACCCTGAAGTGCGGCATGCTGTGCGGGCCCGGGCAACCATCGAGGTCAATGCTCCGGGGCGGTTATTCCAATCCCTGAAATCCCTGCTGCGTCAGCCCGCGTTCAAGAGCACGGAAGTGTTTGGCACGCCCTACCAACTGGAAGAATTGGTCTCCTACATCCTTTCTCCCATCAAAAAGGCTGTAGACGGATGTGCGGGGCATGCCGTGGAAACGGTCGTTTTCGGACGCCCGGTACGCTTTTCCGACTGTGATGACGAGAATCGCATCGCCGAGGACCGATTGCGAACCGCCGCAAAACTGGCCGGGTTTAAGAACGTGGCGTTTTTTCTGGAACCTGTCGGCGCTTGTGTGGAATATGCCGTCAGTGTCGAAGAGAAGCAGTGCCTGATGGTGGTGGATATTGGCGGCGGCACCTGTGACGTTTGTATCATGGAATTCCAGGGGGGCAGCGGCCCGGAACAACGCCTAGCCGAGAGTCGTATTCTCAGCGTTGCGGGCACACCGGTCGCCGGTGATGCCCTCGACCGCGAAATCATAAGGAACCGGATATTTCCGTTGTTGGGCAGCAAAGCGCGATACGGCCCTTCCAATCTACCCATGCCCCAGTACATTTACAACCAGATTTTAGACTGGCAGAACATTTACAAGTTCAACAACGAAGAAATGATTAATTGGCTGCTGGCGGCGGAGGCTTTTTCAAACTGCCCTGAAGGGTTGCGCGCGTTGCGATGCCTGATTCAGAAAAACTATGGCTATCTGGTGGCGCGCGAGGTGGAAGCCGCCAAAAAGCGCCTGTCTGAAGTGGAATCCACCCATATCACGGTTCAGCGCGACGATATTCAGATAGACGATATCCTCGTCCGTGAAGAATTTTCCCATATTATCGAGTATACCCTCGGGGAGATGCGCGAGTGTATTCTTGAAGCGGAACAAAATGCCGGTATCCGTCCCTCGGATATCAATCTGGTGCTGACCACGGGGGGGACCTGCCTGGTGCCCGCCATTCGTGCCATGCTTGAGGAACGATATGGCGCCGGGAAACTCCGCAGCCGGGATTCCTTTACCAGTGTTGCCACAGGCCTGGCCGTGGTGGCTCGGTATGTCTAATCGCCGGATAGCGATTCCGCCTCTTTTTTTTCTGTTACCGTGACGACCTTGATTCAGGTTTGTACACGGCCTGTATTACTATGTAAAGTATTCAGAGAATAGATGGTATTATGGGTATTGGTAAACTGCACTTCGTCCTTTACACAAGATAGGGTCGAAGTCAAAATGTAAAAAAATACGGCATGTGTGGTTGCCAAAGAGTCCAGCTAGTCATGTCGGCCGTGTCTGAGAACATGCCAGTACAGAAAGAAAACAACCAATGAAACAAAAAATTGCCATTCCTTGCAGCGCTACGGCACCTTTACTTGTTTTGCTGTTCTTGGTTTCCGCGTGTGACCCCGTTACCAAGTATACGCTGAACATCAGTGTACAAGGCGAAGGGACGACAACACCTGCGGCGGGAGAGTATAAATATGACAGCGGCTCAGAGGTGACCATTACCCCCAGCCCCTTGGCAGGATGGCGATTCAGCCACTGGGAAGGGGATGTGAGTGGCAACAGTCTTCCCCTGTCTGTAACCATGAATGGTAATAAGCACGTGATCGTTGTGTTTGTTTTAGAAACGGACGAAGGCGAGGGCGAGGTCGAAAGCGAAGGAGAAGTGATAATCGAAGGGGAAGGTGAGAATGCAGGCGAAGGAGAAACTGAAGGTGAAGGGGAGTCTGGAAGTGAAGGAGAAAACGAAGGCGAAGGGGAAGGTGAATCTGAAGGTGAGGGCGAAGATTTGTGGGAGGAGGATTCTTTTACGTATGACGTGGAACTTGCTCCCGGGGTGACAGTGATTCAGGGCGAGGACCTGGACCTGTTGCTGGAAGTTGACCCGGATACCTGGGAATGTCGTTTTGATGCCGCCGGCGTGCTTGCCCGCGGTCTGGACGTTTCGGTGGGCAGGATACTGATGATTGAGAGCCTGGGATTTCAGCGAATTGTTGCCGTGGAAACCGTCGGGGAGGAATTGGTGGTACAGACAGACTACGCGACCATGACTGAAGCGATTCAGAACGGCACGGTGGCATGGGACTATGGCGTGGAATTTGACGCGGACCATATTGAATCGTTCGAGGTCAAAGGCTATGGTGAGATACTTCTGAAAGATAACACGCCCATTGAAGTGGAAATGAAAATCGGGGAATACATCTATCGCATCAAGGCCACCCTTGACAACATCACTTCGACCTTCGAATTTGGTGTCAGTAAAGACCTGCCCGGTCCGGCAGGTGCGGAATTAAAGGCGAGCGGCGTCATCAACCGGTTCCGAAGCCGGGACCAGATTGATATCGCGGAAGGCGCCCTGCAGGAATTTGACCATGAACTGACGGGAATGCGCGGGGAGGCAACACTTGAACTGATTGTGGCCGCCACCGGTAACGACTTCATCAACCTGGAGTTTCCCGTCACGCTCATGCGGGTGCCGTTCATGGTGGGCATTATCCCGGTTGTGCTGAATATCCGCATCCAGTTCGTGATCAACGCTTCCGTGCCACTGGATGGCAGCGCTCGGGTAACGTCCAAGTTCACCTATGACAGCGATCTCGGCTTTTCTTACGCGGGCACCGGCGTTCAGGCCGGCGGCCGTCTGGGCCCCCTCGAGTTTGGCGATGCCCTGCATGAGACGGGCGCGTCAAGCGCCATTTCCGCCAATTTCGGCGTAGGCTTCCCTCGCGTGGAACTCAGCATCGCTGGGGATTCTGTGGTGCCGTGGGCGCAGACGGCGTTCCTGGTGGGCGGTTCGTATACGATGTTTCCGGCCTGTCAAACCGCCGATGCCCAGTTCATTGGTGCGGCAGGGTTTGACCTCGGTTTATTCGGCCTGAATCTCGTTTCTGGCAGCAAGACCCTCTTCTCGGAAAAGAAAGAGCTTTTAAGGGCAGGCGAATGCGATAAACTTTATAATGACTACGGTCTTGAGGTCCTTTTTACAGAAATGCCCTTGGATACGGAAATATAATCGGTTCACAAGCATCCCCTTTTAACCGGAAAGCATCTGTCAAATTCACATGCGTTTTTTTTCCCCAGGGACTTAAGGGACACAAAGAACCAAAGGAGGGGTACCCTTGGTGCAACGTACCCGCCCAAACAATATCCCTGCCAGGGTTATTGCGAAAGGGTATCGCACCCAAAAAGGCAGAACGGATCGATCCGTACGAACGGTCTGATCTGAAATATCACACGCATTCGTTTTTGTCGACATCATCGACTTTTGCAAACCTAATCCTGTATATTGAAAAGACCGATGACACTTGCGAGACTTGGAAGAACTGGCTGTGTCGCGCCCAGGTCCATGCTGGGCGTATTGTCCTGGCCGGGTGCGGGCGCCACATAGGGTACCCAGGCGACGTGCCCGTCCATATACAGAACATTGCAGCCGCCGGGCACATGATTGAAAAATTTGATGCCGCTCAGGTTGCCGAATTGGTCCATCATGGCGAACAGGGAACTTTGCGCCATGGCGGCGGTTTGCGGGTTGTTGACATCCGTAATCATGAAGCGTTCGTTGCCCTCTTTCAGGCGATAAACGGTATCGCCACCGCCATTGCCTATGCCGGTTTCCACGGGAAGATCGCTGTCGGCAACCAGGTTCAAAGCAATGCCAATGGGCTTGTCAGAATTCCAGGAACCGCCCACATAGGCCAGCGCGCGTCCCAGCAGGGCATCCGCAGCCTCGCCGAACTGTTGCGATACCAGCCCGCCTTCGGGAACATTAAAACTGAAGGCGGCCGCCGCCGCCCCGAGATTGGCCAGCATGTTGATGTCAATCGGTGGCAGGTAAGGACGCTGTAACAAATCAAACATCCACCCGATGTAAACATAACTGTACGCGGCCTTGTAGGTCTGGTCCACTTTCCAGAAATCCCACTCGCCTTTTTTATCCTTTAAAGTGTCCACATCATCCTCCGCATCGGAAGGACATATCAGGATCGCCGGATCGCTGTTATAGTTGGGGTACCAGGCCGCCACCTGCGGCGTGGTGGACATCTCCAGCATTTCATAGTCTATGCCGACGCCGGGCCAGCCGGGAATGTTTTTGTTGGTTATTTGTATGGGTGGCCAGTAGTCTTTTTGTTCGTCCGAATAGACTTTGAAAATGGTCCCCCATTGCTTCAAATTGTTTTGGCACGATTTGCGGCGCGCCGCTTCCCGTGCCCGCGCCAGCGCCGGCAATAAAATTGCTGCCAAGATGCCTATGATGGCGATGACTACCAGCAGTTCAATCAGTGTAAAGCCTTTGTGTTTCATTTCAAATGATTCCTTCATAACGAGTGTGTATAAGCAGGCGGTGTCACACGGTTTAACAGGACTGACAACCCACGCGAAGACTGGTTTCCAGCCCGCGCGAAGACTGGTTCCCAAATTCCATTTGGGAACCCCGTCGCGAATGGACCTAACCTTGGCAAATCGGCAACATCGGCGAACGACCGAACGTAAGAAATAGAATTTCAAGAGAGAGGAGGTTCCCAAATGGAATTTGGGAACCAGTCGGCAAAGAAGCGCCCCCGCAGCATTTACTGCGAGGGCGCTTAAAATTAGACCAGAATGTTATCTTCTGCTACCGACTTAGTTGACGCCCGTGAACAGGCCGATAATGTTAGCCATACTGGGCAAAACGGGCTGCGTGGCGCCCAGGTCCATGCTGGCGCTATTGTCCGCACCCGGAGCCGGAGCGACATAGGGAATCCACTCAACGTGGCCGTCCATAAACAGTACGTTACAGCCACCCGGAACGTGGTTGAAATAAGCAACGGCTTCGCCGTAATTGCCGAACTGGTCCATCATGGCGAACAAGGTGCTTTGCGCCATGGCGGAGGTCTGGGGATTATTGACGTCCGTAATCATAAACCGCTCATTTCCTTCCTTCAGGCGATAGATAGTATCGCCGCCGCCGTTGCCAAGCCCCGGTTCAACATCAAGGTCATCATTGGTCACCTCGCGCAGAACAATGCCGCCGGGTGTATCCCCGATACGCGCCAGAATGATACCGAAGACGGCGTTCAGGCATTCCGCGAATTGGGCGGCGACCATTCCCTGATCCGGTACCGCCCAGCCAAAGGTGGACGATACGGCGGATAGACTGCTGAAGGTCGTTACTTCCCTGGGTGGAATATACGGCCGCTGGAGCAGATCGAACATCCAACCAATGTAAATGTAACTTAAACCAGCCTCCCTTGGGGTTTGCCAGAAATCCCAATCGCCGTTTGCATCTTTCATGATATCCACATCGTCTTCAGGGTCCGACGGGCACATGCAGATGGAAGGATCGCTGTTGTAATTGGGGTACCAAGATGAAACCAGCGGCGCGGAGGCCATGACCAGACGACTGATTAAGGTACCGTCCGGCCATCCATCATCCGTCTGGTTGGTGCATTGAACGGGCGGCCAGTAATCTTTCTGTTCATCGGCGTATAACTTAAAAATAGTCCCCCATTGTTTCAGGTTGTTCTGGCAGGATTTGCGGCGTGCCGCTTCGCGTGCACGCGCCAGAGCCGGTAGCAAAATGGCGGCTAGAATACCGATTATCGCAATCACCACCAGCAATTCAATCAAGGTAAATCCTTTCTTCTTCATTGGATTATTCCTTTCCCGGTTGCTTGCATAGAACGGTACACTACCTTTTTTATCATTGCCTTTTTTTTAAACCCAAAACGTTCTTTAATCTTATTCTGTACCTTGACCCAATAAATATTCATAATTTAGAGTCTTTATTATAACATATATGAAAACAAAGGGGCTGATTTTATTGCGATGATATTACTAACAAATCTTAGCGCGTGTACGGAAAGTCGCGATTGCTTCGCTTTGTTCGCAATGATGGCTATATGGATGCTAAATCATTGCGAGCCCCGACCGCTGTTGGCGTCGGTTCGGTTTAGAAAGATGAATTTAGGCCTACAAACCATGTAATAGTCATCGCGAGCGCAGCGAAGCGATCTCTGCATAGGACGGTCTCGCTGCAAACGAGATTGCTTCACTTCGTTCGCAATGACGAGGATCCTTATGTTGTTGATTATGTTTTGATAATTGATGGACCGTCAAAGAGACTTTCCGTACACCCTCTTAAAAATACATCCAGCAGCAGGGAAGTCGACCGGTGGAATCGGATTCGTGATGAACTAACAAAAATGCCGGAAAAACAGGGTTGGCGGATGATGAAATAGCCCTTCCATGTAATGCATAATAGGGTGCTCTGCGTGAGGGGGTGAGTTGCAACTAGGCGGATTATAGCCATTTATAGCCATTACGGGAAAAGGAGGTTTAGTGGGACTCGGCGCATTTGATATTGGAGTGTTTGTCGCCTTTATTCTTGCCATTGTCGCTGTCAGCCTGTTTAAAAGCCGCAGGGAAACCACCAGCGAGGCCTACTTTCTGGCAGGCCGCGGTTTGGTCTGGCCGTTGATTGGCCTGTCCATCGTCGCGGCCAATCTTTCGACCGAACAATTTGTCGGCATGGCGGGTCAAAGCGCAGGTGCGGTCGGTCTTGCCGTGACCAACTGGCAGCTCAGCGGCGCGGTGGCCATCATCATCGTAGCCTTTGTGTTTCTGCCCCGCTTCCTGAGGGCGGGCATTTATACCATGCCCGAGTACCTGGAATACCGGTACAACACCTGGGCCCGCGGCATCATGGCCATATACACGGTAATCATCTACGTTCTGGTCACCTCCGCCACGGTATTATATTCCGGCGGGCTTACACTCCAGACTATATTCGACATGCCCCTGGGGCAGGCCATCTGGCTCATTGGGTTTGTAGCGGCGGCCTACACGGTTTGGGGTGGCCTGAAGGCGGTGGCATGGGCGGACCTTGTCCAGGGGGCCGGCTTGGTGCTGGGTGGGTTTATCACGCTGTTTCTGGGACTCAAGGCCGTGGGCGGTTGGAGCGCCTTCGCGGAACATAACGCGGATCGGCTGCACATGATTCTGCCGGCGGACCATCCCCACCTGCCCTGGACCGCTTTGCTGCTGGGCATGTGGATCCCCAATTTTTATTACTGCGGCCTCAATCAGTTCATCATGCAGCGCACCCTGGCTGCGAAGAGTCTGCGACAGGGACAACTGGGTATTATCCTTGCTTCAGGGCTTTGGGTTCTGGTGCCGTTTTTTGTCGTCATGCCGGGGATTATCGCGTTCCAACTGTACGGCGACTCTATGAGTTCTTCGGACCAGGCGTATCCCACCCTTATCCGCAACCTGGTACCCGCGGGAGTCCGTGGATTCATGCTCGCCGCCATTGCCGGCGCTGTCATCAGTTCGCTGGCATCCATGTTGAACAGCGCATCCACCGTTTTTACCATGGACTTGTATAACCGGTATCTTCATCCGGGCGCTTCACAACGCACCCTCGTTTTCATGGGGCGGGGTGTCACGCTGCTGTTTGTGGTCCTGTCTTGTCTAATCGCCCCGTTTCTTGGCAACGAACGGTTTGGCGGCATTTTTAACTATATTCAGGAATTTCAGGGGTATATTTCGCCGGGAATTCTGGCGGCTTTCGTCTTCGGGTTTGCGGTGAAACAGGCGCCCCGTGCCGCGGGCGCAGTGGCTTTGCTTATCAGTGCGCCGGTCTATGGTTTTCTCCATTGGCAATTTAATGATATCGCGTATCTGAACCGTATGGCCATTACACTCTTTGTGGTGTTTCTCGTTATGGGGGCCCTGACCCTGGTTTTTCCCAATCCTGCCCCGCGTCCCCTGCCGGTGCGCATGGAGGTCAACCGGCGCATCGACCCGGTCGCGGCTGCCGCCGCAACGGCTGTCCTGACAGCGATCGCGGCATTCTATTGGTATTTTTGGTAGGCCGGGAAAAATATCAGGACGGGCAAAGATATCTCCTCTATGAAGGTCGGCCATCCACACGGGCAGACCCTGCCGGTGGCGGGATGTATTTACCCTGATGTCCCTTTCTCGATAATCAGTACGAGGCCGACAGGGAAGGGGGGCGCCTCAATGCGAATCCGGGCGCCTGGTTCCGTTTCCTCGGCGCTGAAGGGAACCGGTACCGGCGCGGTGCCCGGAGATGAATGCAGAACGGTTTTTACCGGCTTGAAAGGAGCCGATACTTCCACAATCACATCATTTACGGGGGTGACCTTGTCGTCAAAAGAAGAAATTCTCTCTATGTTCAAGTTATAGAGAAAAACCAGACTTGTATCCGGTCCGTCACGCACAATACCGCGCACGGTTTTCGGCCCATGCAACCGCAGGGATGGGTTTGGGATGGTTGCTTTCACTGATGCAAACCACGCTTTCTCTACAGCTTCAAGCACATGGCCCCCTTTTACTTCAAAGGCTGTAACCTGGGATTGTTCATCAGGGGTGCATATTACCCGGCTTTCCAGTAAGAGTACGGAGGAAGTTTCCAGCGCATCGCCGAAGCGGTCTTCGCTTACCACTTCGTAAGGAATATTTGCGGCGGTGAGTTCCCTTGCCATGGGGCTTGCCGCACATTCCCGGGTGTTTATCCATTGTCGAAAGGGGAAAAACACAAGTACGTCACGGCGCGGCCTGGAGGCATAGAGAAGTTCGGCATGCCCTCGCAACCAGTCCGCGTAAGGACGGACCAGGGTGGCCATGCGTTCCCGTTGCTCCTCCGGCCATGTGGACCACAACAGATACCCTGCATTGCAGGCAGCCGCTTCGCACATGGCCAGGCATACCAGGTTGGGCGGCGTGTGGTAGTCGTTTTCCGCTATGGTAACGGCGATTAGGGGTTTGCCATGAAGAACGGCGTGAAGCTGGGCATAGGTGGGCGCACATTCCATGACCGTGCCGTCGGGCAGCACGCGGGGCTGAGAACTCATGTCCTCGATGACCACCCAATCCTCGGCCCGGCTCATTTCTGGAATGTTATAGGCATAGTCGTGGCACTGGGAAAACAGGACATCCCTGTGATTGAGGCTGTTGTTCGCCGTGAGCACGGCATTTGGATTCAGGGAACGGGCATAATCCCGCATGGCGGTGAAGAAGTCCCGCGCAATGGTGCACCGGAACCGTTTGAAATCATTTGGATGTCCCACGGCATAACGGCGCAGTGTATCCACACTGCTGTCCGCCGTGTATTTTCCCTCTTCCTTCAGAAATGCGGAGAAGCGTTCCATGCAATACGGACAATAGCATCCTTGTGGATGTACCGTAGGATTATCAAAAAAAATGCCGTCATGACCGGATTCTACCTGGGCGCGCACCATAAACTGCTGATAGGTACGCCAATCCGGATGATTCATACAGGCGGGATGGTAATTACCGCCATACCAGGACGGCAGGGTGGTTCCTTCGCTATTTTGTTGCAGCCATTCGGGCGGGGACGTGCGCAGCTGCCTTCGCAAATCCGGCGGCCAGTGGTCATCGAAGGTGTCCAACCCCACAATGGACGTGGCGCAAAGGTAGCCCAACACCACCTGAATGCCCAGCGATTTTGCCCGGGACGCATAGGTGCGGCTGTCTGCCTGGTGGGCTTCCCAGTCTTCGGCCGGAGGCAATCCGCTGTATCCGTCCAGGCCCAGGCCGGTCGCATAAATCACGGTGGCGCCGCTTGCGGCGGCCGCTTCGGCCTGTTGCCCGTAGTTGTGGAGATGTTCAAATGCGTGAAAAGAAAAAACCGGGCGGAACTCCGGTTGTCCGGCAACGGGGGCCCCGGGTGAAGTCGCGGCGGCAACGAGGGTGAACAGAATGTTTCCGGCAATTAAGAACCCGCCGTAACTACAAAAGCGCCACCTTGCGTATTCGGGACATGGATATCTCTTGCTCATATCCTGTTTTCCTTTTTCGTTATACTTGTTCCGCCCGACGAAAAGTTTAGCACAAGTTTGTTGTCGCATTTCCCGAAACTGTATTTGTCCCTGTTAGAACATGCTATAATCATACGCCGGTAACGTGCAAAATTGCAGTGAGCATAGCCTGTGACAGGGTGATGAAAGAATTTCCTGCGGGGTGGACGATTGATTGTTTTTGGTAACGTCCGCTTTCCGTTTCTGCCCGTGAGACCGGATGCAACCGCTGGTGAGCGTAAAAGGACCTGATAATGACGAGACGTATGAAACGTGTGGTGGTCAGCAGCGGATTGCGGGAAGCGGACATCCGTCCGCCGGCCCTGCTGTCCGAGTTCAAGCGCCTCTCCGTACAGGACGCCCTTGAATTTTTCGGCGACCCCGCACAGTTGGTCGAGGTCAACTGCCCCGCCTGTGACAGTCCGGATACCCGCGTTGTCTTCACGAAAAACGAGTTCTTCTACCGGTGTTGCTCGGTATGCCGGTCCGTGTTCGTATCGCCCCGTCCCACTTCTGATGCCCTGGCGAATTACTATGCGAATTCCCGGGCGAGCCGTTTCCGGGTGCAACATTATTCGCGTGATACGGCCAAGGCGCGGCGATATCATCTGCTTACTTCTCATGCGGAGTGGATGGGCCAGATTTACGACGAGGCAGGCAATCCGGAGGCGCGCGGCTATGCCGACCTGAATACCTGTTCGCCCGAGATATTCGACGAGATAGGGGCGCAGCATATTTTCCAGCCCTTATTGACGGTGGACCCGCTGCTCGACCCAACGGGGGTTTGTGAAACGGCCGTGCAGGTGGTCCGTCGCGATACCTTGGCGGGTATGGGCGCCATCAGCGCTTTTGAGAAAGTGGAACACCAGTTTTCTCCCGCAGCGTATTTGCAAAGTGTCGGTGGCGCGCTGGCCGACGGCGGGCTGTTCTTTTTTACGACCCGTACCATCAGCGGGTTTGACCTGCAGATACTTTGGGGGAAAACGCCCTATATTTTTGTGCCAGAACATTTGAATCTGTTGAGTGTTGAAGGAATTGCCCTTTTGGTGGAACGGTGCGGTTTTGAACTTATCGAATTAAGCACGCCGGGGCAGCTGGACCTGGAGCTGGTGCGCCATGCCGCTAAAAACGATCCTTCCATAAAACTTCCCCCTTTCATTGCCTATTTACTTGAGAACCGCGACCAGGAAGCCCACTGGGATTTGCAGGAATATCTCCAAAAGCACCGGTTGAGCTCCCATGTCCGGGTGGTCATTAAAAAATTACAGAAAACGGAGGTAGCGACCCATGAATAAAATAGCAGAGATTTACGCCAAGGCGGATTCCTTCGCCTCCTATGCGCGGTTTTACAGCGCACGCCTTTCCGAGGTGCTGGAAAACCTTGACGGCAAGGCATTAACCCGCGCCATGGAGACGCTTGAAGCGGCGCGTACGAACCGCAAGGCTATTTACATCATTGGTAACGGAGGCAGCGCGGCGCTGGCGTCGCACCTGGTAAACGACCTGGTGGCGGGCGCGTACCTGGAAGGGCGTCCCGCCTTTCGTGCTTTCGCTCTTTCCGACAATATCAGCACTATCACGGCGCTCGCCAACGACTGCGGCTATGAGAATATTTTTCTGCATCATCTTAAAGTTCACCTTGAACCGGGGGATGTTGTGTTGGCCATGTCGGTGAGCGGCAACAGTCCCAACATCCTTCGGGCGCTGACCTACGCGCGAAGTCACGGGGCAGCCACCATTGGCATGTGCGGATTCACTGGCGGTAAAATGGCCGGCTTGTGCGATATCCTCATCCACGCGGAAACCACCGCGGATGAATACGGCCCGGTGGAGGATGTCTTTGGCATTCTTGGCCACATGCTGTCGGGGTATCTCGCCATGAAACAGGGGAAGGCGTTGAATCACTAGGTGGTTATGGTTTCCATAACGTTTTGCTAATCAATACTACCGGACGTGGTAAGGAGCGAGTTGTTGAGTAACCAGTCCATACGTGTCGGCATCGTCGGCCTTGGAAAAATGGGCATAACGCGCGCCCGGGAATTGGACCGGCATCCCGCCGCCTTGCTCACCGCCGGCTATGATCCCAGGCCGGAGATGTTCTCCGAGTGCTTTCCCAAGGTGTCCATTTCCCAAAGCGCCTCCGAGTTGGTCCACGGGGATATAGACGCCGTATTCGTCTGTACGCCCAACCGCTTCACCCCTGGCATTGTTATCGAGGCGCTGGACGCGGGAAAGCATGTGTTCTGTGAGAAGCCGCCAGGACGCACTGTGGCCGATATCGAAAACATTATCGCCGCGGAAAAGCGCAATCCCGGATTGAAACTCACCTTTGGTTTCAATCACCGCTATCATGGAGGCATCCAGGAAGCGAAACGAATTGTGGACAGCGGGCGCCTGGGACACATCTTGTGGCTGCGCGGCATTTACGGCAAGTCGGGAGGTGTCGGCTTCGAGTCCCAGTGGAGAAGCAAAAAGGATCTGGTCGGCGCCGGAATCCTCCTGGACCAGGGCATCCACATGCTTGATCTTTTCCGCTTTTTTATGGGCGATTTTGTGGAAGTGAAGAGCATGGTCTCCACCGCCTATTGGGATATTGATGTGGAGGATAACGCCTTCGCGCTATTGCGCGATACCTGCGGGCGTATAGCCATGCTGCACAGTTCGAGCACCCAATGGAAGCACCGTTTCTCGCTCGAAATATACCTGAGCGATGGATATATCTGTGTGAACGGCATTCTCTCCAGCACGCGCAGTTACGGAGAGGAGTCCGTGTCCGTGGCGCGCAAACAGCTCGGCGAAGGAACAGCCCAGGGAAAACCCCGGGAGGAGATTCTGTACTTCGATGCGGACCCCTCCTGGGAACTGGAGGTGGCGGGATTCCTGGATAACGTGTTGAACGATACGCCTGTGGAATCGGGCAATTCCGAGCAGGCATTGAAAGCCATGCGTCTGGTTTATGAAATTTACGGTAATGATGAAACGTTTATGAAGTCGAAGTCCGCTCCCATCATGGAGTAAACTTAAGAAACCATGAATGTCCGGCGGGTGACGGCCGGTAAAAGAAAAGGCCTCGATGGAAAAGATGTTGGTCACAGGGGGTGCGGGGTTTATCGGGTCGGCGTTTGTGCACTATCAAGTAAGTGTCCGCCCCGAACAGCCTATTACCGTCCTTGACAAGCTCACCTATTCAGGCAATCTGGACAATCTGAAGGGATTGGAGGGGCCGACGTTTTCTTTTATCCGGGGGGATGTGAACGACCCGGAAATCG
>JAKJCY010000350.1 GCA_022706235.1 Candidatus Hydrogenedentota bacterium
GGTGCGTTCATGCCACATCATCAGGGCCAGCATGACATGGTAATGACCCCAGAGATCCCAGTTGCCCAGTAGGCGTTCTTCTTTCGTGAACGGGCCCAGGTAGCCGTCCTCCGCCTGGGTGCGTATCAGTTCTGCAACCACCTGGGCAACTTTGGATTCCAAACGCGGGTCGTCGGTCATGCGCAGCGCCTGAATCGCTGAAATCAGGTACTTGCCGACAAACTCGCCCGCCCAGGGCACGAGCGCTGGTTTCGGCAGCCGGTCCCGTACCCGGAACATCTCCAGCATGCCCGGGTTCGCGTCAGGTGCCGGCAGCAGCCACTGGTCAATGTTGTTTTGAATGCGTTCGCCGACCGTATCCTGAAAGGCATAGCGCCCGGATGCGATCGGGGAAAAGCGCAAGGCGCCATTCTCCGACGGCGGACCCTGCGCTACCGCCTCCGGGGCACATGGCAAGGCTAATGGGACGACCAAAAAAATCACTGAATAAAAACGCCTGAAACACGATGTTGTCGCCATAGGAATAGGCTCTCCCGGAATAGAGGTTTATGGACGGAATTACTGTATCACGGCAGGATGGACATGCTCAACGGCAAGTAGTTGAGCAAAGAATGATCGCACGCAATCCGGATGCATTCATACACAACGAAGATAGCCAGTAGAATCTGCGCAAACGACCGGCACCTCTTATTTTTAGCCCTACAGGCCCGCCGCAACATATACCAAGAGAATAGAACCCTTCCTCATATCCTCAGGTCTGGAAGTCCATTTGGCTTTCAAGCGACAACGCCCTGAACCCTGCCTGAACAAAATGTTGGTCTGCCGTCAACGCAGTGCTTAGTCCGTGCTGCTCCATCACAACAAAGGAAGTACAATCCGTTAGTGACCAATCTTTATCCGGGCGATTGGCAAATAAGGATAACCCCGCCTCGTATAACGATTCTGAAGGTGATAAAAGGGTAACATCGGGATCCTTACCAACCGCCTCCAAAATCGCAAGAAATGATTTCCTTTGGGTACGGTGCGCGAGCGCATCAGCCAACTCAGTGATTATCCATGCCGTTGTCACGATGGGTACACGCAGATTTCGGGCACACCACACCGCCCGGTCATGAAACGCATCGTTCTTGTTCACCAGAGCCAAGTAATAAAAGGTATCCGCGAATATCGGATTCACCGCATGGTCCCGCCATGTGCATAGTAGTCATGGTTTTCCGCAAAGTCCTCCGGCAACCCCTCAGCAATTCCAATAAACGCGTGCCAGCGTTCATATAAACTGTTTAATTTATTTTCAGCATGGGGCTGCGCCGGGCCAACAACCGTAACTGCCACCTCCACCTCAGTGCCATTGGGATACTGCGGCGCCTGGTCCAAAATGATTGTTCCGTTTTCTATATGGCCATGATAAGTCATCTCTTACCTTTCAACAGTGAACATTACATCTCTTATGATAGCAAAACAAACCCAGCAAATCAGAACATTTAATAACTTGTTCGGCAGACATTATTTTATCTTGAACACAGCACGGCCATCCGGGTAGGCTGTTAAGCGTAAGGAGAACCATTACCATGCGAAAATACGGAATTACTTTGACTGCCGCTATAATCCTCTGTGCCCTGAATAGCGACGCGGCCCCTGATAATACCTTGACTGCCGAAGCGGAGGAACAGTTGCGTCGTGCCACGGCGTTTTTTCGGGAACAGGTCTCGGTGGAGGGGGGGCTATCTCTGGCGGTATTCCGCTAATTTGAGCCGTCGCGAAGGGGAGAAAAAGGTCACCCCGAGTATGGCATGGGTGCAGCCGCCCGGTACGCCTTCCGTGGGCCTGGCGTTTCTCGACGTCTATAAGAAAACGCGCGACCCCTATTACCTTGAGGCGGCGGTCGAAACGGCCCGCGCGCTTGTAAAGGGACAGCTGCAGTCGGGCGGCTGGGCCTATTCTATAGAGTTTGATCCGGACAAGCGCAAGGGCTACGCCTACCGCAGCGACGGACGGACCGATGCGCATAATGTCACGACGCTGGATGATGATACGACGCAGGCGGCGCTCCGCTGCCTGATCAAGGTGGACCACACGCTTTACTTCAAAGACGCCACAATTCATGAAGCGGCGCTATTCGGGCTGGACAGCCTGCTGCGGGCGCAGTATCCGAACGGGGCCTGGCCGCAACGATACACCGAATTTCCTGACCCGGCCAACTATCCCGTCAAGAAAGCGACATATCCCGAGGAGTGGTCGCGTGTTTATAAAGGCACTGACTACACCGGGTATTACACGCTGAACGACAACACCCTGGCCGATACGATTGCGCTGATGGACCTGGCCGCCGAAACCTACGCGGAGGAACGCTACCGCGCCGCCTGGAGAAAGGCGGGAGACTTTATTCTCCTGGCACAAATGCCCGATCCGC
>JAKJCY010000351.1 GCA_022706235.1 Candidatus Hydrogenedentota bacterium
GTGCTGGAGAACGAGCACCTGCGTGTGGTCTTCAACAGCAACGGCACGCTTGATCTGACCCACAAGGAAACCGGGCGCGTGTATGCGGGGCTGCATTATTTCGAGGACAGCGGCGAGACCGGACACTCGTGGGTACACATGGCGCCCGAGCGTGATGAAATCATCACGTCCCACGGCGTGCCCTGTCATATCGCGCTGGAGGAGTCGGGCCCGCTCTTCGCGCGCATGCGGGTGGACTACCATCTTCAGATTCCCGTCAGCGTGGAAGACGAACCCTACGTGGACTTCCGCCAGGGCGATATCAACGACACAGGCCGCACGCAAGAGCGGCGCGAGATGATTATCACCAGCCGCTTCACCCTGCGCGCCGGCGCGAAACGCCTGGATGTGACCACCTCTTTTGAAAACACCTGCAAGCACCATCGGCTGCGCGTGGTGTTCCCGACCCGCCTCGACTGCGACCGTACCGACGCGGAGATCGCGTATGACGTCATCGGGCGCGACATCCACATCAAGGAGGCCAGCCCCTACTACGGCCACCCGAACCCGCAATACCCTATGCACCGCTTCGTGGACATGACCGACGGCACATGCGGCTTCGCCGTGATCAACAACTGCGGCCTGCGCGAATACGAGGCCATGGACAAAGACGACCGGCCTCTTGCCATCACGCTGTTGCGTGCCTTCACCTATCGCAACTCGCCCGTGTTCGGCCGCTGGGAAACCTATCCCGACATGGAACTCGCCCAGTGCATCGGCAAGTTCGAATGGAGTTACGCGCTCTATCCCCATGCGGGCGACTGGACGAACGGCTGTTACCGCGAGGCGGAAGCTATGAACCTGCCGCTGGAACCTGCCCAGGCGGGTCCCCATGAAGGGACCCTGCCGAAGGCGCTGAGCTTCCTGACCCTGGAAGGGGAGAACCTCCAGATTACCGCGCTCAAGCAGGCGGAAGACCGCCCCGGCAACTACATCCTGCGCCTGTTCAATCCAACGGAAAATGCCGTACAAGGCGCCCTGATCCTCTTTAAAGCATTTAAGGAAGCCTGGCTCACCAATATGGACGAGGAACGGAAGGAACAATTACAGCCCAAGGGTAATCGCCTGGATCTGAACGTACCGAAGAAAAAGATACTGACCATCGAATTCGCGTTGTGACATAGATTCTGATGTTAAGGAACCTGGTAGGCGTACCTTCCCGGGTGCGCCATCGTGCGATACAAAAGTCTTTGGTATGTTCCGTGGCGTCCGATATGAAAGAACTTGGTAGGCGTACCTTCCAGGTGCGCCAGCGCGCGATATAAAGGTCTTTGATGTTGTTCCAGGGCGCAGCTGGGAAGGTACGCCTACTTGAGCTCTCTTGCTTATACGCCGTAGAATTTGAATTGGATGCATGATACTGGGTGGCAGGAAAATCATTTTCGTGCCGCTACAAGGGAGAGCAACGATGCAGGAAGACAACATGGTTTTCAGAGGTTCCATCGTGCGCGCGTTTATCTATCTTCTTGCGGGCGCTTATACCGGGATATTCCTGCTTGCGCTTTTTATGCGAATCCCACCGCTGCGGCTCCTTATGATTGGTGTGGGGTACGCGGTGGGGATGGCGATAGTTGCCGCGTACGTTTACGTAAAGGACGCGTTCAGTATCTTTTTTATCCGGGATACTTTAGAGGGGCCTGTGGGGCCGGGTTTGTGTTCAGGGCGTGAGTCCGTTTCCGTAAATGAAATCCTTCTCGCTGCGAGCAGGCTGCCTTCCCGGATGAAGTCCGGATATCTTTCCCTCGCTGATGAAAGCCGGCTTATGTTGTATTGCCCTTATTTCAGCGCCCGCCGGGGCGCGGAAATATTTGAAGAGATTTCAAAACGGCAGCAGGCGGCAGGCGTTCCCGGGCTCGCTGATAATGCTTCCGCTGTCGACATATGTGATACGGAGTAAAATGGCATGTCCCTCTCCGATGAATTCATGGCGTTTGTGCTGGACCAGTTTTCCGACTGGGGCGGGGTGACCGCGCGGAAAATGTTCGGAGGCGCCGGGCTCTATCGCGATGGTATTATGTTCGGTTTGATCGCCGATGACGTCGTTTGCCTGAAAGTGAATGATTCCAACCGTCTGGACTTTATCCAGGCAGGGTCCGCCCCCTTCAAACCCTATCCCGGTCAAGCAGCCAGCATGTCCTATTACGAAGTCCCCCTGGAGGTGCTGGAAGACCGGGAGATGCTGACGGCATGGGCCGTACGGTCCTTGGGCCTTGCCAAAAGTCGCGGATAAATTTGGTTTGATATGGCGTCCCAAAAAAACGGGGTGTTCTCCCCTGTTGCCTCACGGAAAAATCTACTCGAAACGGTATTCGTTGCCTCACGGAAAAATCTACTCGAAGTGGTTTTCG
>JAKJCY010000352.1 GCA_022706235.1 Candidatus Hydrogenedentota bacterium
AGATAGGCGCGCATGCGTTTCATCGCCTGTTCACTCTTGCGCAGGGTGGCCTCCGCAGCATCCCGTTCCGTTTCCCGCTGCTGAATCTTTCCCAGCATTTCATTGAAGCCTTCACACAAGGCGCCTATTTCGTCTCGTCTCGGGTTTTCCGCGCGAATGGCATAATCACCTTCCTCCGAAACGCGCTTGAGCATGGTTACAAGAGCATGAATCGGGGAAGAAATGACCCGCTGCAGCAGCAGTGAAAGGAGCAGGGCCAGCCCCATACCGATGGCGAACGCCAGCGTGGCATAAACCATGCTTTGAAACAAGACCACCCATATCTGTTGTACGTTAATGCGCAGGGAAACAACACCGATAATTTCCCCGCGTTTTTCGATTTCGTTTGAAACGGTTAAAAAGCCCCCTTCACCCCGATAAAGGCCGGGGGACCTTTGGGGAAAATTAAACTCCGGACTGCCCGGTTTGCTGTAGGCGGCAAACAACCCTCCCTGGGCGTCATAAATCCAGGCGTTCACCACATCATCATCAGCCCTGGCCGAACCCAGCACTTCTTCCGCGGCAGGCCCGTCCAGAAAGTCCAGGGGCGCCGTGCAGTTGGTGGCAATCATACGGGTAATGGTTTCGCTTTTCCGCCCCAGGTCGGCTTGATGCAGGCGCGTTTCGTTCGTTACCGTGAAAATGCCGAATAACGTGAGGCCCGCGAGGGTGGTCATCAGTTGTATGACAATCAACTTTCTGCGCAGGGAGATATTCGCGAACCAGTTCATTCCGGTTGCCCTTTGTTTTCTGTTTGCACGGTATCTTCGACCAGTTTCGCCAGGCTGACCAGTTGGGAACTCACAGGGAGGCCCGCTCTTTTAAGCGCTCCCAGGTTCATTTCAAATCCAACGCGGTTTTCAATGACACAGAAATTAATGGCCACCCCTTTCTCCGCAAAACCCGGGGTACTTCCCACGGTAAGTATCTTTTCTGAATCCGCTTTTTTAAGGATGGATTCGAGCGGACATCCCGGGGCGGCGGAGACGAGCAGGATCTTTGCGCCGGTAGTTTCTTCCAGGGTGGCGCATTCCTTGATGACCAGCGGTTTTTCACCGACTTTGCGGTCCCTGGCGATCTCCCGCAGGGGTCTCAACAAATTGGTCTTTCCGAGGAGGGCAATCGTGAAGTTTTCCGCATCCGTTTCCGGCCACGTAATGTAGGCTGTGAATTTATAAATGAAGGCGGCTCTGATGTTGTCCGCCCGGCTTTCCGCATCGTCCCCTTCCGCGCGAGCGGCGAAGCAGAACCCTACGAGGAATGCGGCAAGCGCCATGCTTACCGCCAATGCCGCACCGCCGCGAAGCACTGCCGTTAGTGTCCTTGGGATTCGCGGTAAATTCCGATATTTAGGGCACGTATTCAAAACTCTTTACTGACCTTTACCGTAACAGTGGATTGCGGCTGCCGGTACCTGCTTACGGAGGTATCGGAAGAATGGTAGTATTTCTCATCGAGAATATTCTTCACCGCCACCTGGAAGTCGAAGCCGTGTATATCCGTGAGATTCAGTGCCCCGTGAAGGACAAAGGCGTCATTAATCCAGTCTGTTCCCGAATATCCGATTTCATGCGTGTTTTTACGCTTGCCCAGGTATTGCCCGCGCAAATCCACATTCAAGTGGTCCGTAAAGGCGTACTGGAACCCCGCGTTCGCCGTATTCGGGGAGATTTCGGGTATCATCGCCCCCTGCTCATCCTCGGAATCCGTATAGGTATAATTCAGGAAGGCGAGCCATTTCCCTCGTTTGTATTCCAGCGTGCCTTCCACGCCGCGGGTTTCGACTCGGCCTATGTTCGCCCAACGCCAATCAGTGCCCACCTCCTCGCGGGCCAGGCATTTCCGCAGAGTATTCTGGTAAGCGGCCACTTCTGCCCGAAGATGCTCTGAAAGCAAATACCCCAGAACGAGTTCTACGGACTGCATTTCTTCAGGAACCAGACGCGGGTTTCCCATGCCATCCTGGAAATCCCATACCTTGGGCGCACGATAGGCTTCCGTGTACAACAATTTTGCCATGAATTTGCCTTTGTTATAGACGAGGCCGAGCCGGGGGGCAAGCGCGGCGCCGTAGACATCGCTTTCATCATAGCGCGCTCCGGCAGTCATGGTCAGTGATTCCAGCAAACGCCACTCCA
>JAKJCY010000353.1 GCA_022706235.1 Candidatus Hydrogenedentota bacterium
GTCATCGGTACCGTCGCCATCGGCGGCGCGACCTCAGGACTGGTCAGCACGGAGTCTTATACCCCCCGCGGACTCTTGATCAAGGAACTGGTACGCATTGTCCAAGCCTCATTATACAGCGAACAGCCCTAGAGTATTGTATCGGACAGTTCTGTCTGATTGGTTTGACCGGACAGGTCGAACGGATTTGTGAAACGCTCCATTAAGCATCCGGAGGACACGTCGAAATGAATCAACCCTGTATTACCATCATCATGGGTATTGGCCTTGTTTTTCTGGTCGCGGGGGAGGTCGGCGGCGAAGAGATTTCAACGAGTACCATCTTCCTTTCCCTGGATGGCGGTGGGTGGGTGGTGGCAGCGGACCCGGACAATACGGGACGTGATGCCGCCTGGTGGACCGCGCCGCGTCCGGAGGCGCAACCGCTGCGCGTTCCGGGCATTTTACAGGAGGCGTTGCCGGGATACCACGGGGTGGCCTGGTATTGGCGGGAGTTCACACCGCCGGCCAATCCCTATGAAAGCGGACGCTGCCTTCTCCGCTTTCATGCCGTGGATTACCTGGCAGAGGTCTGGTTGAACGACACGCCCGTGGGCGGTCACGAAGGCGGCGAAACACCCTTTACATTCGACATCACCGAAGTACTGTTGCCCAGTCAAACCAACCGGCTCGCAGTGCGGGTGTTGAACCCCACGGATACACCCATTGATGGCATCGTTCTGAAGCAGACTCCGCACCGGAATAAGGGCGCGGCCGGTATCGTGGTCGGCGGCTCCTATAACAGCGGCGGCATTGTCGAACCGGTGGAAGTCTTCTGGACGCCCGCTGTCCGTATCGAGGATGTGTATGTGCGGCCGGACTGGAAAACGGGCTTGGTACGGGTACAAACGACCGTCATCAATGCCGGCCCGGATCCAGTGGAAGGTCAATTCCAGTTGAATATCGCACCCGCGCTCGAGAGCCCTTCCGTCGCTTCGCTGGCATTCATACGCGACCTGCCCCCGGGCAGCAACGTCCTTGAATCGGAGCTGAAGATTGAAAACCACCGGCTGTGGCAACTTGACGACCCTTATCTGTATCGCCTTTCAGCGCGGGTGGCGCCGACGCCCCTGGCAGGCTATCCGAACACACAGACTCATGAATACTTTACCCGGTTCGGGTTCCGGGATTTCCGCGTAGAAAAGGGCTATTTCCGGCTGAATGGCAAGCGCATCTTCGTAAAAAGTTCCCATACGGGCAACCACTGCCCGGTGGGCGCCATCCTGCCTCCGGACAGCGCCAAGGACCTGCTGCGAAAGGACTTGCTATACGCGAAGTCCCTCGGCTTCAACATGATTCGCTTCATCGCGGGCATGGCCCATCCCTATCAACTGGATGTCTGTGATGAAATCGGGCTGATGGTCTATGAGGAGAACCTTGCGGGCTGGTGCCTGGAGGATTCCCCGGCCATGGCGGCCCGCTTTGATTTTAGCCTGCGTGAAATGGTACTGCGTGACCGGAACCATCCAAGCCTGACCATCTTCGGGCTGATGAACGAGGTGGGCAACGGGCCTGTGGTGCAACACGCCATTGCCAGCCTGGGAATGCTGCGTTCTCTGGATGATACACGCCTGATCTTACTCCAGAGCGGCCGCTGGGACGGCCAATACCACATCGGCTCCGTGTCAAATCCCGGCAGCGCGCAGTGGGAACATGTCTGGGGCGTGGAAAGCCAGGAATATGCCGGCACGGCCGGGAACGGGCCTTTTGGCGGTTATTTTACAGGCGCGGGCGATGCCCATGTCTACCCGGGAACGCCCCATACCCCGGAAATTGAAGCGGGCATACGTACCCTGGGCAGCGACAGCAAGCCTGTGTTCCTGTCGGAATACGGCATCGGCAGTCTGATGAATGCCATACGCGAACTTCGTTATTATGAACAGCATGGTGCGAATCGGGCGTGGGATGATTTTAAGTACTTCAAACAGACGGAGGAGAAACTGGTTGCGGCCTGGCAGCAATTCGGCATGGACGGTGTCTATGCCTTTCCTGAGGAAATGCTTCGGGCCAGCCAGGAACTCCATTGCCGCCAGCGCCTGTTGGGGTTTAACCTGATCCGGTCCAA
>JAKJCY010000354.1 GCA_022706235.1 Candidatus Hydrogenedentota bacterium
GGGAACATGGACCGCCTGCACGGTAAAACTTTTATCTCCGCGATAAATATAACCATCCTGTATTTTCAGGTCATCCTTGCCTGC
The DNA here is from genome assembly GCA_022706235.1 of Candidatus Hydrogenedentota bacterium. Taxonomy (GTDB): domain Bacteria; phylum Hydrogenedentota; class Hydrogenedentia; order Hydrogenedentales; family CAITNO01; genus JAAYBJ01. Next base: position 85 of record JAKJCY010000354.1, read on the forward strand.
CACATTTTCAATGGTGGCGCAACCGTTTGCCAGCACAACGAGGGGAATCGCAAGTAATAGACAGGCCTGTTTCAGCATCTAAACTATCTCCTACTATGAAAGAACTTCTTTATTGTGAAGACAGAATGTGTTCGGCCGCACAAAGCAGGTGCGTGCATACCAAACACGTTATCTGCAGCATAAACCCAAGGACATATCAGTGGATTCCACCCCATCCCCCCTCAAGTCCAAACTACGTGGCTACTTCCAGCCCTATTGCCTGGAATACGCTCCCCCGGCATCGGGCCATGTACCAACAGGGTGCAATCTTCACTCAAACTATAATACTTCCGGCGCCCTGTTTATTGCACTTTCTTACCGGAGAGAAACCCGTTTGGCCATTCTGTCTTCATTTCAATCTGGTGTTGTGTAACGTTGGGTGTTACGCGCGTCGGTGTCGTCAATACCAGGGGATCTTTCCCCGGACCGGGAAAGGTCAACTCAACCAGGTAGGCGGTGTATCCCTTTTCCGGTTTATCCACGCGCCCAACATAGGCGCCATCCTCCTGGGCTTCGAGTATTGTTTCCTTCCAGATGGGGCCGACAACGTCCAGCCTGAAGTCCCATCTTTCAGCATTGGTTGCCTGCCAAAGTTTTACCACCGAAGGCTTCGTCTTGGCGGTTACACGGATGGTTTCCCCATCCGGAAACGTCCACGCGTATTCCGGAAGGGGCACACCTTCCAAAATGGACTTGTAAAAAGCAACAACCGTACCTGCGGCATCAGCCCGGTCCATGCCGTGCCCGGCATTAGGCGCATAACGAAGATACTTCGGACCTTTCAAATCATCCCAATAAAATTGCCAGGAATCGTTAAGAAAGAATTGGTCTCCCGCTCCGTTCAACACCAATTTGGGTATGGTCAGTCGTTCACGATAGCTGTAGGGATCATTGATGGCAAGCATAGCGTTCCATTCGGGCGAACCCAGCCATTCCATTATGTTGGCTTCCACATAGTCGTCGATTGCGGGCGCCCAGAAGCCGTAGACATTGAAGTGATGCATGAAGGACGGTGTCACATTCAACAGATCAATGACGATAGGAACACAGGCAATAACGCGCTTGTCCACAGCGGCGGTGGTCCACGTCGTCCAGCCGCGTTTGGAGGCGCCGGCCACGACAAAATTGTCGACCTTCACCTTGCCACCTTCCTCACTGGCGCAAAATGCCTGTATCGCATCCATGGCCCGTACGGCGCTCTTGGTCATGGGAAGCCGCGTGATCCAGAGCGGGTCGCCTGTGCGCAGATACTTGTCCCAGTTATGGGCAATAATGGCATCTTCGCTGCGACGCCTTCCGTCATCTGCAAACACCAGTGGCTGGTTGGGCACTTGATGAATCTGCGCGGCCACGGTGTTGGTTTCCCGGACAATTCGCCGCAGGTTGGCATCAGCACCTTTCGGCATTGTACCGTCATTATCTCCGCCGCCGATAAGCAGCAGCGAAGTGGTATGGACAGGTTTTTCCGGCACCAAAACCACGAGCCAATGTTCCCACAGGGTGCGGTCGACCTTGTCCGGAGTCAGCCAGGTCTGGGAAGCCATGTACAGCACATACCCTTTCCACCCTGCACCCTGGTGGGTGTGACGCAATTCATACTTGAAACTGGGGTCGGGCGCGGCCACATATTTATCCAGGGGGGTAAGCCCCTCTGTCACGCGCAGGTTATCAGCGTACCCACCGAAGCTCAGGCCTGCCAGTAGCAGCAACGACCACAGGACTCCCGTTCGGACCAGTTTAAATTTCATTACAAGACCTCCATTTCTCTTGTGTTATGCGGGGTGACGTGCACCCTCCATTTGTGAATCGCGGGATTCCGGGAAATAGCGCCCGCCCAAGCAAGACTGGTATCACCGGTAATGTTGCAATAAAAAAGCCCCGGAATGCATACCACTCCGGGGCTTAGACTGCCTTACACGGCCAAATGGTTTCACTCAGG
>JAKJCY010000355.1 GCA_022706235.1 Candidatus Hydrogenedentota bacterium
GGCTATTGTCCTCGCGCAACGAAAGCCGCCGTAGCTGCTACGGTCCGCCGGGACGCTGGCGAAGCGGTAGGCGCACCGGAAGCTGCTCTCGTAGCTGAAGCGCCACGAGCCGCCCCGCAAAACACGACTAGAGCCAGACGCCGGCGGTGTAAGGTCTCCACGCATATAACGGTTGTAGGCGTTACTATCATACCAGTCAGCGCACCATTCCCACACGTTCCCTGACATCTGATAGTGACCAAAGGGACTGCACCCCAACGGGTACTCCCATACGCCGCACGTCGTGCCATTCCCCGTGTTATTGCCATTGCGGCACTTGTCCCAATCCATCCCGGCGCCCCACGGGTATTCCCGGCTATCCAAGCCACGAGACGCCTTCTCCCATTCCAGTTCCGAAGGCAGCCGCAGCCCCGCCCACGTACAGTACGCCTGCGCATCCTCCCAATTCACGCATACCACCGGATGATCCTCTTTATCCTTGGGAAACGTCTTGCCCTGCCATATCGGCTTGCCTAAGTCCGCCTTATCCGGAGGACGGTGGCCTGTCGCGTCCACAAAGCGCTTGTACTGACCGTTCGTCACTGGATGCAGCGCCAGGTAGTACGCAGGCAACTCCACGGAAAACTTCTCGTCCCCTGCCAGAAACGTACCCGCAGGCACCAACCCCATCACCGTGCCGTCCTTCACGTTACGCACCAGCGTCGGATAAAAGACATCATACTTGCGTTCTTCCCCCGCAAAATTGCTGAGCCGCAGCACGCCGCGCCGCAGTTCCTCCATGGAAGGCACGCCGGGCGCTTGGGTATCGTGGGGTTGTTCGATCGCGTTGGGCTTCATGGGGTGCCTTTCAGGAGGGTATCGGGTATAGGGTTTCGGGTATCGGGTTTCGGGTGTCGGGTTTCGGGTTTCGGGTGTCGGGTTTCGGTGTCGGAACCTTCATCCTTCATCCTTCATCCTTCATCCTTTTCTATCGCCCTCAATTCTCAATTCTTAATTCTTAATTCTGAATTCTGAATTCCTAGTCGCGGCGCAAGAATAGATTCACACAAATTACTGTCGCGGTGCAAGTGGAAATACTGGGGACAGGCGCCAGTTATGGTCATTTTGCAAGTATCACGAAAGCCGGTACAAGCACCGGCGTGTCGCGGGGGGAGCTGACTTTGGAGCGTTATCATCTTTGGTGCGCTGTTGCAGTCGCCGTTTTCGTTTTGTCTCGCACTGAATCTCGATGCATTGTTTATTGTTTACGGTATCCTTACCGGGACAGTATCGGGGGGGCGTGCGAATCGGATCATGAGAGCGTTTATTGACCGTCAGGTGGAATTACGATAAAATAAGGTAAGTTGAGAAGCCTTTGAGTTTACCGTAACGGTATACTTGTAGTTACCCACAATTACAGACTGCGAAATTGACTATCGCCTCATGAAGTTTGTGTTAGAATCCTGAAGGGATTCCATATCATAGCCCAGGGTTGCGGTACCCCGCTACCCCGGGTAAGGGTGTACAAAATCCGGTTTACCCTGAAAGGGTTGCGTAAAGGACGTAACCCCTTCAGGGTAAATGGGATTCGCGGTTGACTGGCACCCAGGGTAGCGGAGTACCGCAACCCTGGGCTAATGTATGCGGCCCCTTCAGGGCGATTTCAGGTCATTGTGCTGTTCCGAATTGTCTGGGCATCACGCGGAATACCGGCAATATTTGTGGGTAAGGGCAAGAACGGTATCTGAGGGCGCATGTTTTATCTCTTCCCTATATACTTATCGTCCCCGGTCTCGCCTCGCGTTTAAGGCCCGTATCGGGGGTTACCCGTAGGATATATCATTTCCATGTGTCCATCCGCATCGTCATCCGGCGGGCGTATCGTTATACGCGGCGCCCGCGAACATAATCTCAAGAATCTTTCCGTTGAATTGCCCCGTGACCGTCTGATCGTCATTACCGGCCTGAGCGGTTCGGGTAAGTCCAGCCTTGCTTTCGATACCATTTATGCCGAGGGACAGCGTCGTTACGTGGAGAGCCTG
>JAKJCY010000356.1 GCA_022706235.1 Candidatus Hydrogenedentota bacterium
CCCTGCATTGCCAAGAAAGAGGAAACATTCAGCGCGGTGCCCGAGGATGTCGATGTTGCCATCTCCTTTGAAGAGGCACAGCGCATGATGCAGGCCAGGCAGATCGAGGAAGCATCCCTGCAGCCTTCCGAATTCGATCCACCCCACGGCGGCCTGGGCGCGCTTTTCCCCATAAGCCGGGGCCTTATACAATCCGCGCGGCTGACTGATGATCTGATCGCGGACGATATCCTTGTCACCGACGGGCGGCGCGGATTTGTCGAGGCAATTAAAGAGTTCTCCGCAGGACAATGCAAGCCCCGGTTGCTTGAAGTGCTGGCCTGTCAGGGGTGCATCATGGGCCCGGGTATTGTAAACACCGACCCGCTCTTCCGGCGCCGTAGCCGCGTCAGCCAATACGTGCGCGAGCGGATTACAACCATGGACCTTGAAGCATGGCATCGTGACGTGGAACAATTTGCGAAACTGGATTTGAGCCAGTCCTATCGTGTGGATGACCAACGCAGCCCCGGCCCCTCACCGGAAGAACTGGCAACCATACTGAAACATTTGGGCAAAATTTCCCCTGAAGACGAATTGAATTGTGGGGCTTGCGGCTACGAAACCTGTCGCGAACATGCTATCGCCATCCATAAGGGACTGGCTGAAGACGAAATGTGCCTGCCCTTCATCATTGACAAATTGCGGGAAACAATTACCAGCCTGGCACAATCTAAAGAGCAACTGGCCCAGACCCAGGAAACCCTGATGCATACCGAAAAACTTGCCAGCATGGGTCAACTGGCTGCGGGGATCGCCCATGAACTTAACAATCCGCTGGGCGTCATTTTAATGTATGCCCATATGCTTCTGGAAGGGCATACTTTCCCTGACGCTGAAATGAAAGAAGATATTGACATGCTGGTACAGCAGGCGGACCGATGTAAAACCATCGTCTCCGGCTTGCTTCACTTCGCCCGTCAGCACAGGACCAATCTTATTTTGGTGGACTTACGCAGTTTTATAAAAAATACATTAAAGGCGGTAAGCCTTCCCGGCGATATCAAGGTGGACACCAAATATGAGGGAGGGCCTTTCTATACTTATCTCGACCGGGATCAAATTGCGCAAGTGTTGACAAACCTGATTATCAACGCCAGTCATGCCATGCCGGAGGGAGGCACCTTGACCATTGGGTATGGAAGCGATGACCACGAAGTCCGGTTGTCAGTAAACGATACAGGTACCGGCATCCCGAAGGAGTATGTCAACCGTATTTTCGAGCCGTTTTTTACGACGAAAGAAGCCGGTAAAGGCACGGGAATGGGCCTGGCCGTCTCCTACGGGATTGTAAAAATGCATCGGGGTGATTTGCGGGTTGAAAGCAATAACGACCCGGCACTGGGACCCACCGGTACAACCTTCACCGTCATATTGCCCAAGAAGAGCCCGTCGCCGGGTGACGAGGAACATGCCGAAAAATTAAGCCAGTTGTCCAGAGTCAGTCTATAATAGAATAACTGGACTGGCCGGGCATATTCACGTTGCCGACGAAGTCAAGAGGCGTGCCCGGGTGCCTCCGATAACGTTGTTCGAATAGCGCGGCGAACGGGTTTATTTCCCGTCCCTTGAAATTCCACGCTTTCCATGGCGTAGAATTGAATACCTGACTTGACACGTACTACGGAAACCGGAGCAAACAAAGCCGCGACCTGGCATGTAACCATAGTTCAGCGAAAGCACTTCTCTGAATGCAACCGGGTATCAGGCCCAAAAGCAGGAAACACCGATGGAAGATACTTTCAGGGTTCTGATCGTTGATGATGAATTGGGGATTCGTCTGGGCATTTCCCGTATTCTTAAGGGCTTCACCCTGTTCATTCCCGAATATGACACTGAAGTGAAGTTCTTGACTGAACAAGTGGAAACCGGTGAAGAGGCGCTGGAAATCATCAAGTCCAATCCTCCGGACATTTTGTTACTCGATAATAAGCTGCCCGGCATCAGCGGCATGGAAGTACTTGAAACCCT
>JAKJCY010000357.1 GCA_022706235.1 Candidatus Hydrogenedentota bacterium
TGCGATCTGGGTTTGCGGCGCTGTCCGCATGACGAGGGCCTGGCGGAGGTGAAAATGGCCTATTTGCTTGACAGAAACCGGTGGGACGAAGCGCTGGCACTGTTGCCCGAAGTGGAAGGGAGGACCCACCATTATCCGGGACTGGAGCCCAAACTGGCCCTGGGACTGGCGAAACGGGGTGGCGAAGAGGATCTTCGGATGGTCTGCGACATACTCATGAATTATTATGGAAATTATCGCGGGAATGAATTTCCCCGGGAGGCGGTGGACCTGTTGCGCCGGTCCCCCCACTGGGCAACGATGAAAGAGGCCCGGATGGTGGAAAGATTCCTCCTCATGGACAGGAACGATTGGAAGCGCCTGCCGTGGCACGATTCCCCCGATACCGCCCTGAAGGAAGCCAAAACCCGGAACTGCCCGGTGTTTCTACTCCTTGCCATTCCTGATTCCGGCGCATTGCGTTTTCTGAGGGAAGTGATATTAAGCAACCCCAGTATCAGCGAGTTTTTGACGGAACATTTTGTCCTGGTGCAGGTGGACGCTATGGAGCAGCAGGAGATCGGGCCCCGCCTGGGCATCTCCGACCTGCCGGCCCTGGTGCTTCTGGATGCCGAAGGAAATGTGCTGCGGCAAGAAAATTACAACTTTTCGATCAGTGAGTTCTGCTGGGAATTCTTGAGCGGTTTTGATAAGGCAACACGATTGAATGACTGGTGTATTATAGGGCTCTTCGGGCCGGAAGGCTGTGCGGAAATCGAAACGAGTGGTAAATCCGGGAACCTCGATTTTTCTCAGACCTGGCCGGGTAAAGAGGGTAAGGTTCAATGGAGGGCTTACTCGTGTCCGCCTGTATTTCCCAATGTCTGCCTTCCAAAATTGTATTCATGGAGTCCGCAGAGTGTTGCCTATGCCTATGGGTGTTTTGACACCACGCAAGAAATAACGATTGAACCGGAGTTAGAACTATGGGAAGGCGGCGAATTATGGATAGACGGTGTGCTTTTGGCGAAACGGGAGTTCAGAAATGAAATACTGAGCATTAACCATAAAACAATGACGTTGCGTAAGGGACGGCATCATGTTTTCGTCAAGGTGGCCGGACGGTGGGACGGGTCATTTAGAGTGGAGCTTGTGCGGGACGCCAGGACTGCTTTGGCGGGGTTTACACCTTGTCCCTTGCCTGAGTTGCCGCGATTGTCCGTTGCGAATTCGGTGGGTGCAAATACGGGGATGCCAAACCTCTCCGAAGACCGCGTTGCACCCAATACCGTTCATCTTACGGTCAATAAGAATGATATCTTGCGCGAATGGCGCGAGCATTACGGGGATATCCTCGCCGCTTTGAATCCCCAGCCCTTCTTTGAAGACGGCAAGTTAGTCGGTATCCGTGCGGAAAATGTGGAGAAAATTGCTCTACTCGCCAACTATGGATTTAAAAACGGTGACATTGTCACCACCGTTAACGGTTATGAGTTCGGAGGCGAAAAAAGCGTTCTCGACATCGCTGAACTTACCGAAGGATCCAACCCGTATGTCATTAAAATCAAGCGGGGTCAAGAGGAATATACGTTTGTGGTACACGTGGAATAACTGAAGATGAATGATTTCATGGACGGAGGTGAAACCTATGGATGACATTCGCATTGGCATTATAGGCCTGGGCGGCATCTGCCGCGCGCGGCATGTGCCGGGGTTCAGGAAGATTGAGGGGGTGCGTTTATGCGCGGTGGCCAACCGCACGCGCGCGTCGTCGGAGCGGGCGGCGCGTGAGGCGGGCATCCCGGAGGTGTGTGGTTCCTGGCAGGAATTGGTCGCGCGGGATGACATTAATACGGTGGTGATCGGCGCATGGCCGTACCTGCACTGCGAGGCCAGCGTGGCGGCGCTGGAGGCGGGCAAGCATGTGTTCTGTCAGGCGCGCATGGCACGCAACCAGGAAGAGGCGGAGCGCATGGCGGCGGCGGCGCGCAAGAGCGGCCGGGTTGCGGG
>JAKJCY010000358.1 GCA_022706235.1 Candidatus Hydrogenedentota bacterium
GACCAGTCGCATGCGCCAATTTTAATTTTCAACCCGGTTTCCGCGCGCAGACTGGATGCCAGGCAAAACCCTGCGGCGCCCAGTGCGCTTGTTCTGATGAATTTCCGTCGCGTCACTGCCATTATCGTGCTCCTTATTTTGGTTTACAGGGTTCTAAACGTACAATATAATTAAATCACAGGTGCGTTTTGCATTTCCACCTGCGGCAGAAATATGTCCGGCGCTTACGCCGGGGTGATGACGCGATCATCAACCCGGCGCGCGGACGGACGGCCAGGTACTTGTGTTACTGCTCGTAAATGCCCGGTACTTCGGGCCAGGGAGGTATTCCATGAACAGGCGACATTTTCTTTGCACAGCCGGGGCCATGACGCTGTTGGCGGGAACAGGATGGGCCCGGGCAGGGCATAAACCCAACATGGTGCTTATCCTGGCGGATGACATGGGGCAACATCAGGCGGGATGCTACGGGAACCCTTTTTACGAGACGCCCAATCTTGACAGGCTCGCGGCAGGGGGCATGAAGTTTCTAAACGGCTACGCGGCGGCGCCGGTATGCTCGCCGACCCGCGCCGCCATCATGACCGGCAAATATCCGGCACGATTGCACCTCACGGATTTTATCCCGGGCAACCCTTATCCCTATGCGAAATTACGGACGCCTGACTGGCGGAAGTCTCTGCCGCTGGAGGAAAAGGTGCTCCCGGAAATGCTGGCTGATGCCGGGTATGTGTCGGGTCACTTTGGCAAATGGCACTTGAGCGTTGATAAAGAGTATGCCCCGGGACGGCCCGGTGACCCGGATACGCGCGGGTTTTCCGATGTGCTGGCCCTGGACAAGCCGGAGGCCGGCGCGGCGGTCGCGGCTGGCGCCGACCCCGAGTACGATGCCCACCATGTGCGTGAAATCACGGACCGCGCCATCGCTTTCATAGAAAAGAACCGGGAGCAGCCGTTCTTTTGTTATGTGTCGCACAGCGCCATTCATCAGCCAGTGATGGAATATACGCCCCGGATTCTCAAATATGCCAACAAAAAGGATGCGAGCAATTGCATGGGCAATAATCCTGTCATCGCCGCCATGGTGGAAACCCTGGACAAGCAGGTGGGCCGGTTGCTGGATACTTTGGATACACTGCACCTCAGCGAAGATACCCTGGTAATTTTTCTCGGAGACAATGGTGACTATTTCGGGCGGGAAGGGCTCAAACCGCTGTACGGGTCCAAGGGAGATTTGTATGAAGGCGGCGTCCGCGTGCCCTTTCTCATGCGCTGGCCCGGTGTCATTCCCGCCGGCACGGAATGCGCCGAACCGGTCTGCGCCATCGATTTCTTACCCACCTTTGCCGAAATGGCCGACGTGGCGGTCAACGATCCCGCCGTGGACGGCGTCAGTCTGTTGCCCGCCATGAAGCAATGCGGGGCCTTGGAACGGAACGCCCTGTACTGGCACTATCCCCACTATCACAGCCTCGGCATCGCGCCGTCCGGCTCCATCCGGCAGGGCGACTACAAACTCATCGAGTGGTTTGAAAAAAGCATCGAGGGCGTGGAGACGCCCGGGGCGCTCGAACTCTTCAATCTGCGCGAGGACCCCGGTGAACGCCACAACCTCGTGGCGGCCATGCCCGAAAAAGCCCGGGACATGTACAAGCAACTGAAAGCCTGGCGCATATCCATAGGCGCCCAGGAAATGGAGCGTAATCCAAACTATGAACCGGAAATGGCGGAAGAACGGCAGTAGGTGGAATGTCCCCGGACCAACTTTCTTTCCCCTTCTTTTACGTCCTTTAGGCGCTTAATTCGATTCAATTGACAAAACATTATGAGTTCCGTTCGTTACCTTGAGGAGCGATATGCTCTGGTTTGGTTCAAGCATCCACAAACCACGCGTCATTCCGGTTTTTCGCGGTGGAAAAAGGACGTGTAGCGGAGCGGGTGCCAGGCCGCGAAAAGACCGGAATCC
>JAKJCY010000359.1 GCA_022706235.1 Candidatus Hydrogenedentota bacterium
TACTGACCGCGCTGCTCGGCTTTTTCTTCGCCAGTATTGGCGTCAAGTGGATGCTGGTGGCGGGCATGCTTTCCTGGTCATTGCGTTATTTCATTCTGATGGGCGACCCCGGGCCCGGCTTCTCCCTGTGGATTCTCGCCATTATTATTCACGGTATCTGCTACGGATTTTTCTTCACGGCCGGACAGGTCTATGTGGGCAAGGTGGCCCCCAAGGCCATTCAGGCCAGCGCCCAGGGCTTTATCGCGCTGATTACCTTCGGGTTGGGCCAGGGCGTTGGCTCCATATTATCCGGAAAAATCCAGGAGCGTTTTACGGATGTGGCCGGAACGACCGACTGGTCCCAGTTCTGGCTGGTACCGGCGGTGATCGCGCTGGTGGTGGGTGTACTCTTCGCATTGTTGTTCAAGGTGAAACCGGCGGAGGAGTCTGCTGAAAACGCCTGAGTTTCGTTACCTATAGTGCGGCGGCCCCTTTCCTGGCCGGCGCGAAGGCTGATTTTCCTTGTCGCCCGGTTCCCTTCGCGGGAACCGGGCCTTTACCCTGCGGGTTGATAAGAGGATGCTATGGTAATGAACACAAGACCATCTCTTCGTCTCTGTTATGGTATCTCCGTCTTTATCGTGGTGGCAGCCGGATTCGCGCTGCCGGTGGCCTTCGCGGAAGAGACTTCCGTATCCAATCAGGAAGGGGAAGTTTCTGTGCCCACCCCGAAAAAAGCCGTCCCGGTGCTTCATTTCAAAGGCGGGCTTCCCCAGGAACTGCCTATTCCCGGCGATCCCCGCCCCTACGCGAACAGTCCCTATGCGACCCGGATTGACAAGGCCCTGGCTTTTCTCGCGTTCAAGGACCGGGATTCCAACCGCAACTACCGGCTGGTGCTGCTCGATTATATGCAGCGCAAGTACGGCCTGCATGAGCGGTACAGTCTTAAGGCCACCCGTGCCCCGCATCTGGCCGAAGCCTCCTCTGAAGACCTCGGCCATTTGAAACGCCTGACCGACCCGGAGTACAAGGTGGCACTTTCTGTCATAGAGGAAGCCTCCCCCTTTGAACGTCTCGTTCTGAAGGCTTTGTACTGTGACGTTTACCCGGCGGAAATCTCCTTTTTGGACGAGATGAATACCATGATTCAAGAAGGGATGTCCCCGTTTCTTCCCACTCTGGCCATCGCCTACCTGTGGTTGTACGACCATCGCTGTTTCTTTGGGGAACCAAAACTGATGCTGGTGCGCGATGCGCTGGCGGTAAAATTCCGAAACCACCTGCGTGATAACGGCTTGAACGCTCCCATGTCGGGGCAGGCCATGGCGCTTTTATTCGAGATCGGACACGGGGATATGGTGGAAGAAGACTGGTTGACCACTGCGGCCAAAGCGCAAAATGAAGACGGTAGTTGGGATGCCGCCCTTGGCGGCGAGGGTACCGGAAAGGTTAACGGCATGACCACAACCCACATGCTCTGGGCCCTGCTTGAACATGCCCAGCCCCATGCGCCCGATACGGCCATGATCCGGCCGGGCGCTCCGCCGACAAAATCGGAATAACAGGGGAATATCCCCGCCATGTCACCGTATTACTGTCACAAGTGCCGAACGACCTGGAAAAGCGACCGGCGAAGTCCCGGATTCAAGGAGATATGCCCTGCCTGCAGCGCGTACCTGCATTGCTGTAAGAACTGCCGCTTCCATACGCCGACAGCCCATAACCAATGCTATGTACCGAACACGGACTATGTCGCCAGTCGCAGCGGTCTCAATTTTTGCGAGGAGTTCGAGTTTCGGAAGGGAATGCCCGATACAAAGGAGGAATCAAAGAAACTGAAAGAGGCAAAGGATGCCTTTTCCGGCCTGTTCGGTGACCAAGAGCAACAGGATACCCCCGCTTCTTTTGATGACCTATTCAAGAGCTGACGCGGTGAACGGGCCTCTTTTTCCGGAAATGAGTGTGCACCA
>JAKJCY010000035.1 GCA_022706235.1 Candidatus Hydrogenedentota bacterium
GGAAGAAGTGTCCGAACCGGAAAGTATGCCGGTGCCCGCACCGGAAGGAGAGAATGCTACCGGAGAAATGGTCTTTTTGAAACCGGAACCGGGTATTCTGCTTCGGGTGGTTCTTGTGAAACCGGCGTCCTTTACGGGTGATTACGTTATCTTATGCCAGGACAAGCCCCTGGAAGCGGTTCTGAACGCGGAGAACCCCGGAACCGCGCTGCTCGAAGCGGGCCATGCGGTATGTTGGGTGGAATTGCGTGGAATGGGGGAGACCACCAGTATTTCCAGCGCCGCCAACTGGGAAGCACAGGTGGGTGCGGATTGGCAGGACTATTTCCTTGCCTATCTTCTGGGCAAATCCTATGTGGGCATGCGCGTGAAGGATATTTATGCGGTCACCGATTTTCTGCGTTCCCGTGAAGAACGGCCCGTGCGCCTGTTCGCACTGGGCCGGGCGACCGTGCCCGCGCTGCACGCCGCCGCCCTGAGCCCGGAAAGATTCTCCCACACCACCCTGCAAGGCGGCATCCCCTCCTGGACGGAAGTGGTGAATACGCCAAGGGCAAAGGGCCAGCTCATCAACGCCGTGCATGATGCCTTGTCCTGGTATGACCTGCCGGACCTGATTAAACTGCTATCTCCGGAAGCGGTGACGGTTACGGACGCCGAGGTGCCGAAGTTTTAGGCGATTCATTCAATTCCATTAACCGAGAAGCAGTTTTTGGGATTCTGAAGCGGTTTTCAAAAAAAAGGACATAAAAGACATAAAGGACCCAAAGGACTGCAAAATATTTTTCTGATGGGTGTGTCCTCCAAAAGATGTGAAGCATTGGGTTGCGGGTAAGGCCCCTGTTATCTCCCGGATAATTATTTTTGTTATCTTGACTTAAGTCAAGGAAAAAGTTTTTCTTTCGTTGTAGAATTTGCGTAGAAACGAAACGGAAACAATCTGCGCGAAAGGAAAACAAATGCCAAAGAGAAACATTATCAAGATTGATGAAGACAAGTGCACGGGGTGCGGTCAATGTATCGTGGACTGCGCGGAGGGCGCCCTGGCCATTATTGATGGCAAAGCAAAACTCGTTAAAGAGAGTTATTGCGACGGCCTCGGCGCCTGTATCGGTAATTGTCCCACCGGGGCCTTGACGCTGGAAGAGCGGGAAGCCCCAGAGTTTGTACTGCCTCCCGAATTGGCCCATGCCGCGGCAGCGGGGGCCGCAGTGCATCAGCATCCCGCTCCCAGTCCGATGGAATCGGTAAGGCCATGCCCGTCGAGCATCTCCCCGGCGGGAGGGCATTCGAACTCTGGTGGTTGTCCCGGGTCGCGTGAACGCCAATTCAACCGGCAAGAGGCAGCCGCCGCGAGCAGTTCGCAGGAGGTGCCGTCCGCGCTGAGTCATTGGCCGGTACAGTTGCACCTGGTAAACTTCGCTGCGCCTCATTTTCAGGGGACAGATGTACTTATCGCAGCCGATTGCAGCGCCTTTGCCTGTGGCGCATTTCACCCGCGTTTTTTACAGGGCAAGTCTATAGCCATCGCCTGTCCCAAACTGGACAACCCCGATGGTTACCTGGAAAAACTCACCGTATTGTTCCAACAGGCCAATCCCCGCAGCGTTAGCGTTGTCCGCATGGAAGTGCCCTGCTGTACCGGCCTCTTACGTTGGGTGCTGTCTGCCAGAAACCAGGCGGGAAGCGACCTGTCTGTCGAGGAAATCATTATCGGTGTTGAGGGTTCCGTCCTGGGACGAAATCGCTATTAAGAACAGTGTATACTTGCGTTGTTAATCAATAGAGTATTCAACAAATCCATCAACTGGAGAGGAGACAAAGAAGATGTCCATGTTCTGTTTTCAATGTGAGCAAACCGCCCAGTCCACGGGCTGTACCAACCATGGTGTATGTGGAAAAGACCCCGAAACCGCGGCGTTGCAGGATCTGCTGGTCCATGTTGCAAAGGGCATCAGCCAACATGCTCATTGCGCGCGCCAGAAGGGTGTCAAGGATGCCGAGGCAGACAAGTTCGTCGTGGAAGCCCTGTTCACCACGGTCACGAATGTCAATTTCGATCCTGCAACCATCGCCGCAATGATAAAGCGCGGTGTGGATATTCGAAACCGACTGCAACATGTTTGTGCGCAGGCCTGTGCGGCTGCGGGCAACTCCCCGAAACCGGTGCAGGGTCCAGCTTCTCTGACGATTGCCACTGACCAGGAAGGCATGGTGCGCCAGGGCGTTTCCATTACCCTTGAGAACCGGTTGCAGGCGTTTGGCAAGGATGTTGCCGGCCTGCAGGAATTGATTCTGTACGGGTTGAAGGGCATGGCGGCTTATATGGACCACGCGCGCATACTTGGTGTAGAGGACGATGATATCTATGCGTTTACGCACGAAACGTTGGATGTTCTTGCCCGGAGCGTTGATGATGTGGATGCTCTGGTAGGCCAGGCCTTGAAGGTTGGCGAGAAAAATCTGCGCGTTATGGAAATGCTGGACGCGGCTAATACGGGCGCCTATGGGCACCCCGAACCGACCCAAGTCCGTGTCACCCCGGTAAAAGGTAACTGCATCCTGGTGTCCGGCCATGACCTGAAAGACCTGGACGAACTGTTGAAGCAGACCGAAGGCAAAGGCATCAACATTTACACCCATGGTGAAATGCTGCCCTGCCTGGCTTATCCGGGACTCAAAAAATACAAGCATCTCGTGGGGAACTACGGCGGTGCCTGGCAGAATCAGGCCAAAGAATTCGATGCCTTCCCCGGCGCCATTCTGATGACCACCAACTGCATCCAGCGACCGCGCCAGAGTTACCACTCCCGCATTTTCACCTGCGGTCTGGTCCAGTGGCCCGGCGTCACCCATATCAGCGACCGGAACTTTGCACCGGTAATCGAAGCCGCACTGGCCGCCCCGGGATTCGCCGAGGACGATCCGGAACAGTTCATTACCGTCGGATTCGGGCACAATGCGGTCATGAGTGTGGCCGGGGCGGTTATAGATGCCGTAAAGGCGGGAAAGATTCGGCGCTTTTTCCTCATCGGCGGCTGCGACGGCGCCAAACCGGGCCGCGATTATTATACCGATCTCGCCTCGAGCGTACCCCATGATTGCGTCATTATGACGCTCGCCTGCGGCAAATACCGCTTTAACAAGCAGGAGTTCGGCGCCATTGACGGTATTCCGCGCCTGCTGGATATCGGCCAGTGCAATGATGCCTATAGCGCCATACAAATTGCCGTGGCTTTGGCCGACGCGTTCAATTGCGGCGTGAATGATCTACCCTTGTCCATCGTTCTGAGTTGGTACGAGCAGAAGGCCGTTGCCATTTTGCTGACTCTGCTGCATCTTGGATTACAGGGCATGCGCATTGGACCGTCGCTGCCCGCCTTTGTCGGTCCCAATGTACTGAATGTGCTGGTTGATAAATTCAAACTTACTCCCATCAACAACGTAGAAGCCGACCTGGCAGCCATGCTCGGCTGAGAGACGGTATCGGAACCCAATGACCGCCTTCAAAACAGCGGAATTTTACGAGATACTGGGCAATGCCGGCGGGCGTCTTGAGCGGGAAGGTTCCTTCCTGCTCGAGGCGCTCGCCGAAGCGCCATCCACCCATGTGGCCGATCTGGCCTGCGGCTTGGGTTTACATGCCCTGTTCCTTGCGGAGCATGGGGGAGAGGTACATGCGTTTGATCTCAGTCCCGAGATGATTGACCATGCGCGGAACCGGCGTCCTCATCCGAATCTAACCTATACTGTGGGTGACATGTGCACCCTTTCAGGCGGTCCCTACGGGCTGGTGTTATGTCTTGGAAACTCCCTTTGCCTGCTTGATTCCGCACATAAAGTTAAAGTATTTTTTCAGGGCGTTCACGGACATCTTCTTCCCGGGGGACTCTGCATTACCCAAACGCTGAATTACGAGACACCCGTCATGAAACGCCCCCGTATCCGCGTTGAGGGGGCGGAAGTACAGGGAGGTGAAATCGCCGCCATTAAGCGATTTCTACCCGAAGGGGACCATACCCACCTATCCATTGACTATCTTGGCGTTGCCTTGGGAGACATGCTCCAGGCATCGGAGTCCTTTACACTGTATCACTGGAACGAGAGGCAACTTTCAGAGATTGCCGAGAACACAGGATTACAAGTCAAGGGCTGTTATGGAGGTTATGACCGAAAACCCTTCCGGGAAGATACCCCGGATATGGTGTTGATTACACAAAAACCGTAAAAAGAACAGGGGCCCCAACAAAAACAATACCGGTACAGTATCAAGGCTCTATCCCTTTACGTCCGTGATGTCTCTTCCAAACCACCTGTACCCTCTAATCTGATACAATAATATGGACTTTTCCGTCATTGTAAGAGCAATGTAACAGACCACGAGGGTAAACATGAACTTCCGGTTATTTCGTTCTCCCGACATTACAAGGCCGCCGTTATTGCTTTTCGATTATGATGGCGTGATTGCTGATTCCCTGCAGGTTCTATTGCCGGAGTTCTCCCGGGCGTGTGTTGAACTGGGGTTGACCAAAATTGACCCCGAAGAGTTCTTTCTGAAGCTTTACGACGCCAATCCCGTAATCCAGATGATTAAACATGGTTTTCCCTTACGCAAGATGCGGGCCATGGCGTTGGAATACGCCCCGAAAATCGAAGAAATCCATCAGCGCGTCCAGCCTTTTCCCGGCATACCGGAAACCATCAATCGACTGGGGGAAAACTACCCCCTTTTCATTATCACTTCAAACAGTTCTCAATTGGTCCGTAAATTCACGGAGACATACGGACTGCGCAAGGTACAAGGTGTTATGGGCGTTGAGGAGCATATCAGCAAAGTGAAGAAGATACGCGCCGCATGCCGTTACTTCCCAAGGCATTGTCCGTATTACATCTGTGATACCAAAGGAGACCTTATTGAAGCGCGCCGGGCCCGTGCTATTCCCGTGGCTGTGGGTTGGGGATGGCACGATAAAGATCGGTTAAATCAGGGGAAGCCCCGCTATTTTGTGAAGAACCAGAAGGAGTTACTAGCCTTGTTCGGCATGGAGTTACCTTAATCGGAACTTACCCCGCTTTCCCTTGATTGGCCACGGCCTCTGCCGCCTTACGAATGGCTTCGGGGTCGCCCAGGTAACGATGACTCAGTGGTTTCAAGTCCTTGTCAAGTTCATAGACCAAGGGGACGCCGGTGGGAATATTGAGACCGATAATATCTTCTTCAGAAATTTCATCCAAATACTTCACCAAGGCGCGCAGACTGTTGCCGTGGGCCACAATCAGCACACGTTTTCCTGAAGCGACCTGAGGAGCGATGGTCTCCTTCCAATACGGGACGAATCGTGCAACAGTCTCTTTCAGACTTTCCGTAAGCGGTATATCTTGTTTATCCAAGTCCGAATACCTGCGGTCCCGGGCGGCATTACGTTCATCGTCCTCTTCTAAAGGCGGAGGCGGTACGTCATAGGAACGCCGCCAGATTTTCACCTGTTCCTCGCCATGCCGGGCTGCGGTTTCCGCCTTATTAAGTCCTTGCAACGCGCCGTAGTGGCGCTCATTGAGACGCCAATTTCGCACCACCGGCAGCCACATTTGGTCCAGCTCATCCATGGCGAGCCACATGGTGCGAATGGCACGTTTCAGGACCGAGGTGTAGACCATGTCGAACTTGTACCCCTCTTCCCGCAATATCTTACCGGCGGCATGGGCTTCTTGCACGCCCTGGGCGCTCAAATCCACATCGGTCCACCCTGTAAACCGGTTTTCCAAATTCCAAGTGCTTTGTCCATGCCGTATCAATACCAGATTGTGCATAACCATACTCCTAGATTAAGACTACAGTGCTGTTTTTGAAGGAAATCCCTGCGAGGTTGACGCAGGGAGGTGTTTGCATCACCGTGATTACAGTTCAGGAAATCGATGCTGCCGTTCCGGCGTTATTTAGCAGTACTGGGCCAGTTGATTGGACCCGAAAAAGAAACCGGCAAGCGGATCGAAAGCGTCATCCTCATGTTCAATGCTCAACACCCCCGTATAGCCGTTATGCAACAGGGTTCCGATATATTCGCCCCAGTTGATGCACCCGTACCCCGGGATGACATAGCGCCACCAGCCTTCAGCATACACACCGCAGCGGGCGCGTTTGGCGTTATCGATTAGGGTATCTTTGGCGTGGGTGTGGAAAATGCGCTTCTTGAACATCGATAGTGGCGCCAAGTGGTCGCATCCCTGATGAACGAGGTGGGAGGGATCGTAATTCAGGCCGAAATTCTCATTCGGTATCGCTTGAAATAAGGCTTCCATGGTGTCTATACCTTGCAGGCAGGTTTGATACCAGTTTTCAACGGCAATCTTGATGTTCTTCTTGGCTGCATGAGCGAGAATCGGTTTGAAGGCCTTGGGCAGCACCTTGTCAATGGTTTCCAGTTTGGTCATGCCCGGCGCCGCAAAACCCGTCAACATACAGACCACCGGCACGTCAAGGGAAGCGGCGGCATCAATAACTTTTTTGGCGATCCCTTGTGTTTTAACCATTTTTTTGGGGTCAGAAATATCACAGGTATAATAACAAAGAGAACTGATGGATAGCATGCTGTCCTCGAGCATCTGACGGATCTCTTTGGAGCGCTTGGCCGTCAATTTCAGGGCGTCGATATGAGGGCTGCCGGGGTGGGCGGGAATTTCCAGGGCATCGATAAAAGAATCTTCAACCAGCTCACAAATTTCCTCAAGCGGGTAGTCAGACAACGGGGCTGTCAGCATGCCGATATCCATGATGGCTCTCCTTTTTAATTAGGAAATACGATCCGGCGCTCCAAAAGCAGAGGCTCTCTCCATGATGAACCCAGTATAGCACATTTAATTTTAAGGCGCATAACTACACCCAAAAGAAAGCTGCGACTCTGCCTTTACTCAAACCCTGGGACGGTAATCGGGACAGCGGGTGGCATTGGGGCGTTCCGGCCTGCGGCAGGCGGAACCATAATCATACTTGCAGAAATCGCACAAGAATTCAGTCGGACATTTCTGCCGTAGTCGCCACTGCAGGAAACACTGTTTCCATCGGTGCCAGAGGCGGGTATAATCTGAACTATTCATGCCTTATCTCTCTCGGGCCGACGTTGGTAATTTATTCGAAAACCGGTATTATAAACAAGTTTGGGACCTGTCAAAAACATACATTGCGTCAGTTCAAAGGAGCGAAGCAATCACCGCCAGAGAAGGGCGTTTATGATACAGAGATCGTTTCGATGACAGGGGACGGTGCGCAGGAAAATACACGGGTAAAGTGTAGCCCATATCTTCTTATTAGGCGCTTATTTTCTGTAATAGGCGCGATAAGCACCCGGTGTATCCCCACGGTAACGCTTGAACAGTTTACCGAAGTTTGCCTGGTCATTTATACCTACCAGTTTTGCTATGGAACTGGCGGGCAGGGTACTTGTGCGCAACAAGCGGGATGCATGTAGAATACGGATACGTCCCCGTACTTCAGAGAAGTTCGCCCCGGTTAGTTGTTCAAGCGTGCGCGTAATGGTGGATAATGCCACGTCACAGGTCTCAGCGGTGGTTGTGAGCAACTTTTTTTCGTGGTAAGAAACGTGTAGTGCAATAATTGCCTTGGGCAGGTAGGGGTATTTATGTTTGAAGCCCGAGGAACAGGTTCTCGCCGCCCGGCGTAGGACTTTATCCGCTGCAGCGATTAGCGATTCATCGTTATTGAGTGTATTTACCGATTCGACAAAGGCGGTGTAGGTGCTCCACACTGCATGGATATCGCCGCCCTGCCGTTTAACAGCCTCGACAAGTTGCGAAACCATGCGAATGATGCCCGGTTTCAGCTGTTCAGGGTAACGTTTATTTTCTTCCAGAAAATCGAGCAGAAAGGTCCTGCATTCCTGGGTGCGTCCACACAAAAGGGAAAGCGCCATAATTGACACTTCGACGGGGTTGTCCCTATGGCGGTGCCGCCCTTGGCTATGTTTAGGGGCTGGAGTTGCCGTTGCTGTCGGTGAACCGGATACTTCATCTGCGTCCTCCGGGGTATTACTGTAGAAATCCTTGAATAACTCACGCAACCCGTCCAGTATCCATTCTGTGGCGGCCCGCACGGAACCTTGCGGAAGTGTCCGCATATCTTCAAGGGTAAAAGGCGGATCCAGTCTGTTAATATCAGTTTTATTCAGAGCCGCGAGCCCTCTTTCAATGGCAAGCCCGGTCTTTGAGGTATCCGTATCCGGCACGTAAGGGCCTAAAGTGACCGTGTAGTTGTCCTCCGGTATTACGGCAGCACTAACACAGGTGAAGCCCATGTGGCAAACAAAAGTGACCGGCACGTTTCCACGAAGGACCATTTCAAGATATTCTTCGCGGGAAGCCCGGCAGGCTTGTTTACCTTTTAACTGTTTGTTTACCCAGGTGCAGGCGGCACATCCTCCGCGTCCTGTGATATGCCAGTCGTTTGGTCCGTGGACACTCACCGGCACGGACAGCGCGGCCGCCGCACGGTCCAGAAAGAGCCTGGTTTCTTTTTCGTGAAAAAAGTCAGGGGTCAATTTCATGAACACACCTCGAATACCGGGGAAGCACCGTCTGGAGGGGCGGCGGTAATATGGATGGGTGTGCCGTACAGGGCTTCACGGGCCAGACGGCAGGCAAGCTCCGGGGTGTTGTTATCGCGGCTGATATGGGTCAACACCACCAGTCGCAGCGAATCATGTTTCAACTCCCGCAACATCTGCTGCACGTCGAGATTGGACATATGGCCCATGCGGCTGTGAATACGCTGCTGGATTTGCGGCGGATACGGGCCTTGACGAAGCATGTCCGGGCAGTAATTGGCTTCCACCACCAACGCGTTCGAACCTGCCAGCCGTGCCCTCGTTAATTGGGAGTAATGCCCACAGTCGGTGGTCATGCCCAGTTTTGCTCCGTTAGAGCGGAAAATATAGTTTACCGGGTCGGCAGCATCGTGGGAAACGGCGAAACTTGTAGCCTCAATGTCGTTAAACCGAAGTGACTCACCGGATTCAAAACAGTTCAGATTGGGAATATGTCCCACATATTCCGGCAGTGCTCGGGCACAACCATGTGTCATGAATATGGAAACACCAGTGTGGCGTGCCAGGACGCCGATACCTTTAATATGGTCCGCATGTTCATGGGTAACGACAACGGCGTCAAGTGATTCAGGTGCTATTCCTACTTCAGAAAGTGTTTGGGATAATCGTTTAAAGCTAAAACCGTTGTCTACCAAAATCCTTGTGGTTTTGGTGAAAACGAGCAAAGCATTGCCGCTGCTGCTGCTGCCCAGAATCACGAATCGCAACACGATAAATTCGGCTCCATAGTATTGGCGCTTTTCCAGCACCTATCGGAACTTCTCTTTGTCTATACCGTATGAACGTTTTCTTTTGATGTATGTGATACGGTCTATATTGTACTAAATCAAGGTTCGTCCACCGGCTCTGCCGGTGATTGTCGATTCACCTCAACAAAAGTGCCTATACAAGACCAAGGCGAACCGTATACCCTACCGAGACGCTAACGGAATAAGCAGTGCTCTTCATCATTACCTTATACGCGTGAATCCAGCGCGTTAAGGTTGAGCCCCTGGTCATCTTCCGGGTTACTATCCTTGGCCTGCTTCATCTCCCGCATAAAAAACGAAACGAATGGGGCACCTTTTTTCTATTCAGCATAATTTGTTGTTGTTCAAAGCGCAATTCTGAAGATTATGTATCGTCACTCACTCAAGAACATCATCGTCTGCGGCTGTAATTGCCGGGTTCGGAGTAAAATACTGTTTCTTATCTTCGATTTCGCGGAACGTCTCCGCGCTCGGAAGAGGATCACGACTGTCCCGTATAAGGGGCCACACCATTGCGTAGTGCGCGTTCAGCGCAATATAGTCTTCCCATTTTTGCGGTACTTCTTCATCCGTATAAATAGCGCGGACAGGACATTCGTCTACGCATACACCACAGTCTATACATTCTTTCGGGTCGATGACCAGCATGGTTTCCCCTTCGTGAAAACAATTCACGGGACATACGCTGACACATTCGGTGTACTTGCACTTGATACAAGGTTCACATACGACGAAAGTCATTGATTTATGCTCCACTAGATATTTGTATGGTCATAGGACCTTTCAGGCCTCATGTTTTAAATATCGGGTATAGGGATAGTTCAGGGGGGGGGATGCAAGAAATAGTCTTTCATCGCTTGAATCATCCCATCTTCGGTCTGATATGACGCTTCGATGAGCGGTTTCAAGGCGTTATTATTCAATGCTCGCGTGGTAACAGGACCGATAGAGACATGCAACGGACGCAATAGGGATTCAGATAGGCGTTTCATAAGTCCTCCTTCAGCAAAAGCACTTACTGCGGACGGACTGAAAAAGGTGATAACATCCGGGGAGAAATCCAGCATCCGCTCAATTTCAGTTTGGTCTGGTTGTTTAAAAAGAGTTTTATAGCAGGTAATCTGCAGTACCTGCATTCCTGCCGCTTCTAACTCCTTTGTGATGTCGCTCTGGGCAAGATTGCCCAAGGGTAATAGAACGCGCTTTTTTTCAGGAGAAGATTCCCTTTCAAGCAGGGCTTTCACAAGGAATTCCGATACATGCGTATCCGGGATGACTTGGACTTCCAGTCCCTCCTCGCGTAGCGCGTTGGCTGTGGCTCTTCCAATGGCCGCCACCTGGCAGTGGTGCAAATCGGCATAGGACTTTCCAGAGACGCGCAGGCAGTTTCCGAAATAGTGCACGGCATTCGCACTTGTCACCACCAGCCAGTTGAATTCTGAAAGGGAGTGGGGGCATCGCGCTTCAGGCACCGGTCCGATTTCAATGAGAGGCAGTTCGAAAACCTGTGCACCGTCGTTCAGAAGTTTATCAATAAAAGAGACAGCCTGGCGCTGGGCGCGGGTAACGACGATATGTTTGTCGCGTAACATCATAGTTGCTGTATTTCCGGGAATCAGGCTCTCAATCCGGCCCGAAGCGCAGCGCCGAGCTCATTACCCAGGGTCAAAGCATCTTCGATACGACCGATATTGTGGAGGCGTACAGAACGGCCGGTTTCGGGGTCCACCGCCAGCGCCTCCACGTGGAGGTGCCCTTCCACACATCGGGCACGCGTACCCAAGGGTGAACGACACCCTCCGCCAAAGGCGTTAAGCACCGCCCGTTCACAATATACTTCAGCTGCGGCAGTGTGGTCATGCAGCGGCGTCAGATGCCGGGCAAGGTCGCATGCGTCTTTTCGGATTTCAAGTGCAAGTGCGCCCTGTGCTGGTGCGGGCAACATTTGTGCGGTAGGAATTTCGTATAAGCCCGGTTCCTGGTCAAGGCCAAGGCGAGCCAGTCCGGCTTGGGCAAGCACAACAGCGTCGAAACGGCCTTCACGCACTGCGGCAATTCGCGTAGGCACATTACCACGAAGTTCACCGATGTGAAGATCAGGACGAACAAGCAGAAGTTGGGTCTGCCTGCGAAGGCTTGAGGTGCCGACAAGGGCTCCCCGCTTTAGAGATTCCAATGAATATCCCTTTCGGGATATCAGGACATCCGACGGTGATTGTCGTTCGGCGATGGCCGCAATGTAAAGGCCGTCCGGTTGCTCGATGGGAAGGTCTTTGAGGCTGTGTACGG
The DNA here is from genome assembly GCA_022706235.1 of Candidatus Hydrogenedentota bacterium. GTDB lineage: Bacteria > Hydrogenedentota > Hydrogenedentia > Hydrogenedentales > CAITNO01 > JAAYBJ01. The sequence continues at coordinate 11,657 of JAKJCY010000035.1, forward strand.
CGACATCAATGCGTCCGGACTGCAATGCCTGTTCAATTTCACGGGTAAAGGCGCCCAAGCCGCCAATTTCAGATAGAGGGGCTTGGGACAGCTGATCGCCTGTGGTTTTGATAATCTTTATTTCCGCTTCAAGTTCCGGAACATATGCTGCGCATTTAGTAATGATGTGTTGTGTTTGCGCCAGGGCCAATGCACTGCCACGGGTTCCAAAAACAATCTTCATAGGGACTCCGTGTCGCAGAGGTCAAAAATACGCTTGATAATCAGCATAAGCTGTTCCTGTTCCATTGCGGAAGCGTTTTTGAGGGCGGCTACGGGCTTGCGTAATAAACTGTTGGTAATGCGTCGGGCCAGGGATTCCACCACTTGCCGCTGCGCATCCGTCAAATGGGACAATTTATCAAGCGCATTGCGCAACTCGCGTTCACGAATGGCATCATAATTTTGCGTAAGGGCCTTGATCAAGGGATCCGCATGCAAGCGCCTTCTCCAATTTATAAAACTGGCTGTTTCGTATTCCACAATCTCCATGCAGGCGTCAATTTCCTCCTGGCGTTTCTGCAGGTTGCGTTCCGCCACGGCTTGAAGATCATCCATATCATAGCAATATACATTATCCACGAGAGCCGCCTCTCTTTCGATGTCCCGTGGCACCGCAATGTCGATAACAAACATGGGCGCCCGGCCACGCCGCTCGATGGCGCGCTCAAAATCACTCGTTTTTAAAATGACTTCAGGCGCGCCGGTTGAACTGATCACAATATCAGCACGGTGCAAGTGACAGGGGAGTGCGTCGAGCATGATGGCTTCACCCCGGTACCTGCGGGACAGCAACCTGGCCCGTTCCAGCGTACGGTTGAGTACCATCACATGACCGATTCCCCGCTCAATAAGGGTCTTCAACGCCTGCTCGCTCACCTGTCCAGAACCCACGATCATGGCCGACTTGCCCTGCAGTTCTTTCAGGACGGATTCTGCGAGGTCTACCGCGACCGAAGCGACAGAGACTTTCCCTTCGCCGATATGGGTCTCACTGCGAACACGCTTACCGCATTTCAGGGCTCGCTGCAGCAAGACACTGAGCATGCGGTTCAGCGTCCCTGAACTACGTGCCAAGTCGTAGGCCTGCTGGATTTGACCCAATATCTCATTTTCGCCTACAACCATGCTATCCAGACTCGACGCAACCCGAAAAAGGTGCGTGACCGCTTCTGAGGCCTCCTTGTGATACAGGAAGCCTGAAAATTCGGACTCAGACAGATGGTAAAGTGTACCCAGAAACTTGACCAGTATGTTATGGGTTTCTTGCGCAGACTCTTTGCAGCACGCATACAGTTCAATGCGATTGCACGTGCTCAGTAACGCGATTCCGCTATCCGGCCCGAGAGCGGCATGCAACAGGGCGAGGGCCTCCGGCACTCGCCCGGGATTCAAGGTCATGCGTTCCCGTAATGCCAGAGGACTCGTATGATGACTGAGTCCTGTTAATGCCAAGGTCATAATTATGATTCCCTGAAATGGTGGGCTTGAAGGCAGTGAATATTGCAGTATATTAACCAGAACACGCGGTCTTTATCCACTTGTACGTTCTATGGCGCAACCATTTACATTGTGAAGTGGATTTGGAATTGACTTGTCCTATATATCAAACGTATCATTTACGCTCTAGGAACGCAACATTCCCCTAAATGGAAAATACTTATGGCACATGTTATTGCAGTTACCAACCAGAAAGGCGGTGTCGGAAAGACGACCACCGCTGTAAACCTCGCCGCCTCGCTGGCCGAGACAGGATTACGGGTGTTGCTGGTTGACCTCGACCCGCAAGGAAATGCAAGCCAGGGCGTAGGGATTGACAAGAACGCTATTGAAAAGACCCTGTATAACGCCCTTGTGGAAGGCACATCCGTACTGGACATGATTATGCCCACCGAATATGAAGGGTTGTTTCTGGTACCATCCCATCGTGACCTGGTTGGCGCGGAGATTGAACTGGTTGGGGAACAAGGCCGTGAATTCCGCCTCAGGGAGGTTCTGGCCCCCGTGCGGGACCGTTATGGCTTTGTCATTCTGGATTGTCCCCCGGCACTTGGTCTATTGACTTTGAACGGGTTGGTGGCCTGTACTGGCGTCATCATTCCCCTGCAATGCGAGTATTATGCCTTGGAGGGTCTGAGCGAATTGTTGAATACCGTTATCCTGGTTCGGGACAATATGAACGCGGACTTGGCGGTAAAAGGAGTGCTGCTTACCATGTATCAGCATACCAATCTTTCCCGTCAAGTTATGGAGGATGTTCGTAATCATCTGGGTTCCAAAGTATTTGACACCTGTATACCGCGCAATGTAAGTCTGAGCGAAGCGCCCAGTTACGGGATGCCCGTCATTCATTATGACAAGAGGTGCGCCGGCGCCCAGGCTTACCGACAACTGGCTCAAGAGGTACTCTTACGTGGCTGAAAACACAAAGAAAAAAGCGGCAAAGGGGCTTGGCAAGGGGCTGGATGCCTTGATGCGTCCAGGCGTTTTCGATGTAACTTCGCGAACGCCTTCAGCGTTGCCCGAGGTGGCAGGGGAACGCATTCTCATGTTGAATCCTGAAGCCATTCGTCCCAACCCCAAACAGCCCAGGCGCGTCTTCGATGAGGATTCTCTTGCTGAACTGGCCGATTCCATTCTTAAAAATGGTATTCAGGAGCCACTAATCGTACGCCAGATTAACGGCGAATACCAGATTGTCTGCGGCGAGCGCAGGTGCCGCGCCGCCGTAATGGCGGGGTTGAACGAAGTGCCCGCCATCTGTCGCGATGTTTCCGACATGGACATGCTCAAGTTCGGCCTCATAGAAAACATACAGCGGGAAGATCTTAACGCCATCGAACTTGCCCTTGCCTACCGGCAGCTCATGGAAGAATACGACTGGACGCAAGAGCGGTTGTCGGAAGAAGTCGGCAAAAAACGAGCCACCGTGGCCAATACGCTCCGCCTGTTGCAATTGCCTGAGGTGATACAAAAACACGTGTCGGACGGTTTTCTGTCCATGGGACATGCGCGCGCTCTGGCTTCGATTCCAAGTTCGGAAAAACAGATTGCTCTCGCCCGCAAAATCATAGCGAATGGTCTTTCTGTAAGACAGGCGGAACAGATGGCCGCAACTGTGGCCAACAAGGCGCCTCAACAAAAAACCGCACGGCCGTCGAAACTTCCTCATCTTGTTGAACTTGAAGATAAACTGCGACGGCGCCTCGGTGCCAAGGTCGCCGTAAAGCACCAGGAGAACAACCGGGGGCGCATCGAAATCGAATACTTCTCCCTGGAGGAACTCGATCGTATTCTATACATTATCACGAACCGTTAAGAAGGATAACCATGTTTGACATACGGTTAATACGAACGGAGCCGGACCGCGTAAAAGAAGCCATGGCCAGACGCCGAGCAGGTGTGGATATTGATGCCGTGCTGGATACGGATGCGAAGCGAAGGACCGCCATCTATGATATGGAGCAATTACGCGCGCGTCAGAATAGGGCCGGGGAAAGCATCGCAGCACGGAAACGATCCGGTGAAAACGCCGATGATGTTATTGCAGAAATGAAGTCCATTAAAGAATCCATTACGGTGCTGGAAGAACAATCCCGCGCACTGGATGAAGCGCTTCAACAGCAACTGCTGATATTACCCAACATTCCAGATTCAACCGTACCGGAAGGCGCGAATGATGGATCCAATCGCGAAGAGCGCACTTGGGGTGTTTTGCCGGTTTTCGATTTTTGTCCAAGAGATCACGTGGATATTGCGGAATCCCTCGGGATTATCGATTTTGAACGCGCCACCAAACTGTCAGGAGCGCGTTTTACGCTCAATATGGGTGTTGGCGCGCTGCTGGAACGGGCGCTGATTAACTTCATGCTTGACTTGCACACCCGAGAACACGGATATACAGAAGTATGGCCACCGCTATTGGTCAATAGCGATTCCATGCAGGGAACCGGTCAGTTGCCGAAGTTTTCGGAAGATTTGTTCAAGGTGGAGAAAAGCGACTTCTGGTTGATTCCCACGGCGGAAGTTCCTGTTACTAATATACATCGCGATGAAATTCTGGAGGCGTGTCAGCTTCCTTTGTATTACACTGCCTATACGCCCTGTTTCCGAAGCGAGGCTGGATCTTATGGAAAAGATACCCGGGGAATGATTCGCGTACACCAGTTCAACAAGGTGGAGATGGTAAAGTTTACTACCCCTGAAACTTCCTGGGATGAACTGGAAAAACTGACTGCGAACGCGGAAGATGTTTTGCAGCGTCTTGGACTTGCCTATCGTGTGGTAACGCTATGCACGGGTGATTTGGGTTTCTCCTCTGCAAAAACCTATGACATCGAGGTTTGGTTGCCTGCACAACAGACCTATCGCGAAATCAGCAGTTGTTCCAACTTCACGGATTTTCAAGCCCGTCGCGCCAATATACGGTTCCGGCGCGACAAGAAGCCAGAATTTGTCCATACACTCAATGGTTCAGGCTTGGCGGTCGGCCGCACTGTCGTTGCCATTCTTGAGAATTATCAGCAGGCTGATGGCAATGTACTGCTGCCAGAGGCGTTGCGGCCCTATATGGGAGGAATGGAGCGAATCACCCCAGCATAATGCTGCCGGGATTAGCTGGAGGTATCATGGACACAACCCGATTTGATGATGAACAGTTTGACCGCGCCGCCGTGGCGTTACGGAATACCCTGAATGGTATTGCCATCACCGGCGCAGGAATTTCGGTGGAAAGTGGTATTCCTGACTTCCGCAGCGCAAACGGGCTCTGGTCCCGGTATAACCCCAGCGAATACGCGACCATGGACGCTTTTCTGGACAACCCGGACAAAGTCTGGAACATGTGGTATGAGCTTGCCGATACTTTGAAAGGCGTAAAGCCAAATTCCGCCCATTATGCCTTGGCCAAACTGGAGGAAATGGGGCATGTTAAAGCGGTTATCACACAAAATATCGATGCCCTTCACAGCCATGCGGGTAGCAAGACGGTTATTGAATACCACGGCAACGCGGATACCATGGTCTGTCCCGCCTGCAGCCGACGGCGGGGCATGGACCTCAGCCAGCGCGCACTGGGAGCGCCCCGGTGCGAATGCGGCGGGTATATGAAGCCCGACGTGGTGCTTTTTGGTGAAATTATCCCAGAATACGCGCTAAAAACATCGGAACGCCTCGCACGCGGGTGCGATGTCTTGATTGTGGTGGGCACGTCCGCAACAGTCTATCCTGCGGCAAGCCTGCCCTATCTTGCCAAAGAAGGGGGCGCCACGGTTATTGAATGTAATACCGAGACAACCGCCTTCACCAATGCCGTTACCGATATATTCCTGCAAGGACTGGCCGGTGAAACGCTTCCTGAACTGGTCCGGCGTGTAGAAGAAGCGAACCTATGAGAGCTGAAAGCCAAACGTCTGTGATATAGGCATAGAAATGAGCAACCACCGGCAGAGCCGGTGGATTAACATTGATTAAGAGGGGGGAGCGGCCTCAGCGAGAATTGGTATCTTCCAATGCATAGAAAAGAACGCATACCGGAGAAGGAACATTTACGGAGTTTCCTGTCGGTATCAGTGTGCCGTCAATAGTATTTATTTTAAAAACCACCACATTTTCCGTCTCTTGATTTGCCACGACCAGATACTTGCCATCAGGACTGATGGCAAAATTCCTTGGTACTTTTCCCAGCGTTGAGAAATGCCCCTGCCCGGTCAACCGTCCGTGCTGTTCATCGATTACAAACAGAGCGATGCTGTCATGACCGCGATTGGATGCATAAACAAATCTGCCTGACGGGTGTATCCGGACCTCGGCGGGGTAGTTCTCCCCAACAAATCCTTCAGGAAGAGTTCCAACCGTCTGAAGTAAAGCCAATTCTCCTGTGTTTTCAGCACAAGTAAAAGACGCAACCGTACTGTTGAGCTCATTTACGGCATAGGCGAAGCGACCCGATGGATGAAACGCAAAATGGCGCGGTCCAGCACCGGGAGCAAGCGCCAGAAAAGGGGGATTATGGGGCTGCAGCTTGCCGTGCTGGGAATTATACTGATAAACCATGATTTTATCCAGACCAAGGTCCATCGCATAGATAAGGTGACCCGTGGCATCAAACGTTACAGAATGCGCGTGGGGGGCTGTTTGACGCGAGGGATGTACGCTGGAACCTGAATGCCGCTTCAGGTCAGTGGCGGGTTCCAGGGCTCCATCCCCGGTGATGGGAAGAACGGTTATGCTGCCATCACCGTAGTTGGCTGTCACGATATGGCGTCCCTGCCGGTCCATGGCGACATGGCATGGGCCTTCACCAATGGTCGGTTGTTGGTTTAACAAAGTCAGGCGGCCGTTTTCTGAACTGATGGAGAATGCGCTGGCCAGGCCTTCGCTCTTCTCTGAAGGACCAATCCCTTCTCCGACAGCGTAAAGAAGAGGACGATCAGGATGCAGTGTCAGGAAAGAGGGATTTTTTATTTGTGCCGCCAAGTCCTGGTATTCCAGAACTCCGGTGTCTTTGTTCAAACGCAGTTGGTAAATGCCCTCACTTGTACCGATGGTATACGTGCCGATATAGATAACCCAGGATTCAGGCGTTTCGGCGGCAGTACCAACGCAAAGCATGACCAGAAAAGCCACCGTTCGCCAATCTTTGAAATGCATCAAAACTCCTTTGTGCGGCATGTTTGCTATTTTAAAGTCGAGCGAAGGGATACCACCGGATTATTTGACAACACACGAACACTTCGTAGAAATTGTCCTGCTCGCTGTAAATTTATGCAGATTGTCTATCTACTGGCGTCGGCATATAGACAGAGAGTATGTTATTTCTCTTTCTTTTTTTCTTTTTTTTGCTTGCGTTTTTCCATCAAGGTAAGTTTAGGCTTTTTCTTAGCCTCTTTTTGTCCCTTGTCCATTTTTCCTTTTTCGGCCATGTCTATGCTCCTTTTTTTGAGTGTGAGAAAAATAGGGTCATCACGTTACTACGAGACTCCCACGGTCATGATAGCGTTGGAGTAACACATACATTATATCCATAATCCCGTCTCGGTTGTAATTTCTTTTTCTTTACACGCATCCGCGGGCGATAAGCCACCTTTGAACCTCTTTGTTTTGCACATCCCGTTAATAGGCATTCATGCTGCAGGGTATTGTATAATCGGACTCTTAAGATAGTAAAAGCAACTTTTATTAAAGGCTTGGAAACATTGAAACATCTTAGCAGGAGGAATGGATATGTGGTTGCGCGCATGTATCGTGTGTAGTGTTCTTTCGACGGCGGTCTTTATGCCTGTTGTGTTCACGGAGGAACCAGGACAGATAGTAGAGAAAGCTATAACGAAAAAAACTGAAATGGATACATTGACTCTATCCCTGCCGGAAACGATACGGCAGAAGGATGTCATTCCGTCCAGGGAATTTGAAGCGCGTGTTGCAGGCGCAGGAGGCAAAGTTCTGTTTATATTTCAAGACGACCGGCCTTTCGCCCAATGCCATGCCAGCAGCATAGTTGAAGCGGGGGATGGCTCCCTAATTGCCGCCTGGTTTGCGGGTACCAAGGAAAAACATCCCGATGTAGGCATCTGGATGTCCCGGTTTGTGGAGGGAAAATGGACCGCGCCTTACTTGGCCGCAAAGGTAAAAGAGTGCGCTCATTGGAACCCGGTATTATTTATCGACGCTGAGGGAACGCTTCATTTATTTTTTAAAGTTGGCCCCGAAATTCCAAAGTGGCAGACCTGGTGGATGTCCTCGGAAAATCACGGGGCGACCTGGTCGGAGCCGCGCGAATTGGTCCCCGGCGATGCGGGGGGCCGTGGACCGGTGAAGAACAAGCCCATTATACTTTCCGACGGCAGTTGGCTCGCTCCCGCATCCACGGAGTACCACTTGTGGGAGGCTTTTGCGGATCGTTCCGAAGACCGGGGCATGACCTGGCACCGCTCTGCCAATTTCCAGGTGGACCGTAACGTGTTCAAAGGTAAGGGCGCCATACAACCCACCTTCTGGGAATCCGCTCCCGGACAAGTCCACGCTTTGCTGCGTGCGTGTGCCGGAAGCGCGTGGCGTTGCGATTCAGAAGACTACGGCAAAACATGGACTCCCGTCCGAGAGGCGGGGCTGCCGAATAATAACAGCGGTCTGGATGCTTTGCGGCTTGATGATGGCCGGGTATTGCTGGTATTCAATCCCATCGGCAAAAACTGGGGACCTCGTACGCCGCTTTCGTTAGCTGTTTCCGGTGATAACGGTGATACATGGGATTTATTTGCCCATTTCGAGGACGACCCGCCCGAAACGGATTTGGAATATTCCTATCCTGCCATCGTACGCACCCGCGACGGTATTGCCGTCTCCTATACCCATAAACGCGAGCGGGTCCGCTGCTGGCTTATCCCTTTGGCGGCATTATAATTCAAACAAGGCCTTCTTTGTGCCTGAGGGCGCGCTTGCACGAGTATCCCCATGTCACGCCGGATATTACATATAGACATGGATGCGTTTTTCGCATCTGTGGAAACGGCCTTAAACCCCGTTCTGCGAGGAAAGCCGATTATTGTGGGCGGTAATGCCGATGACGCGCGCAGTGTTGTTTCCAGCGCGTCCTACGAAGCGCGCCGTTACGGGGTGCGCTCGGCCATGCCCATTGCTCAGGCCAGGAGGCTCTGTCCCGAAGGTATCTTCATCCCCTGCAGCCATGGCATTTACGGGGAAGTATCCAGACGTATAGAAGCCATTCTCGAGACCGTAACCCCCTTTATACAAATGGCGTCTATTGATGAAGCTAACCTGGATATTACGGGTTCCATACACTTATTTAAGAATGAGGGCGCCTTGGCGGTTCATGTGAAAAAAAGTATCGAGGAACAGGAGCACATTACCGCGACGGTGGGTATCGCCTCGAATAAAATGGTTGCAAAAATTGCCGCGAACACCTGCAAACCGGATGGATATCTTTCCATAGACACCGGCATGGAACGCGCCTTTCTCGCGCCGTTGTCCGTGGAAGTATTGCCCGGAGTCGGGCCCAATACCCGGGAAAGCCTGGAAAGCAGGGGCATCATGACAGTGCGGCAAGTACTGGAAACCCCTGAACCGCTGCTGGCGGGCCTGATGGGGTCCCACGGAGCCAGATGCCTTCTGGACGCAGCTATGGGAATGGGAAGTGATACCATAGAAACACGGCAAATGCCCAAGTCTATCAGCCGTGAAACGACTTTTTCCAAGGATGAAATGGACTGGGCCAAATTCGAACCCGTTCTCTTTCGTTTGGCCGAACAATGCGCTTATGCGTTGCGCTCGGAAGGGCTTGAAACGAGTCGTGTAACCCTCAAAGTACGCTACAGCGATTTCCAGACGAAAACCTTCGCCACTTCACTGCCGGAACCGACCGCATTAGACAGCACCCTGCTTCGGGCCTTGCGGGAACTTATCTCGAAAGGTAGAGGGCGCCGTGCGCGGGTACGTCTCATCGGTGTTAACTTGTCTGTATTGTCATATAATCAACATCAGATGGAATTATTCAACCGCGAGCGGGAAGAAAAATGGGAACGCACCATGCGAAGTGTGGACGCTGTCCGCGATAAACTCGGGTTTGGTTCCGTGGGGCTCGGAAGCGCCCTTGGAAAAAACACGAAAGACAACCGGTCGAGCAGGCAGAAAAAAAACAGGGACTCAAGCAAATAACGACCAACGGGGAACTTCAAAAAACCGACTCTTTACACAACCTGTGTTGCATTGGTATGCGATTGTCAATCTAGAATGCTTTCCTGCTGCCGATGCCACAATTCGGGCATTTTACATGCCGGCGTATACCTTTCACTACCTTCATAAGATAAACGGATTACGGAAAATACTTGGATGGTGTCTCCATATCCATCTTTCCCGGGTTGCTTGTGTTACTGTAAGAAGACATTGTACCATGCTCCGAGCGGTTGGTTGATGCCGCTTCCCGCAGAGAATGCGAAATATTCCAAGCACAAAAAGCACGCTGTTTTCTATATACGGGCATGCCATAGCAATTATGATATCTGACACGTCGGCTGAATATTCTTTGACTTCACCGGTCCAGAAACTTCCGGGTATTGGAGATAAGCGTGCCGCCCTGTTGGCACAGTTAGGCATTGTAACGGTGAAGGACCTATTGTTTCATATTCCACGGGAATATCAAGACCGATCCAGAATTGGCAAGGTATCCGAAGCACGCGCGGGGGAGCGCATCATGATCGAATGCGAGGTAACAGCGGCACGTTCCATGCGAATGCGCGGAGGCAAGACCCTGGCCTTGCTTGAGGTGCGGGATGAAACAGGGAGTATTAAAGCAAGTTTTTTCGGGAGAGGCTTCCTGGCGCGAGGAGAGTTAAAACAAGGAACGCGCTGCCTGATGGCGGGTAAAGTGGGAGACTATAAGGGGCTGACCTTGAAAGACCCCGAGTACGAAGTTATTCAGCCCGAAGAAGAGTTGACCACTGTGCATACGGGTAGGCTCGTGCCTGTATATCCATTAACCAAGGGCATCAGCCAGCGACAGATGCGCGGCTGGATATACAAAGCCGTTCAATCTTCTCTGCCTCTGCTGAAGGAATCATTGCCGCCGGATATTCAGCATAGGCACTGCCTGCCTGACCTCACCACAGCAATGGCGTCGATTCATTTTCCTGAACGGGCGGAAGCGGCGGAAAACGCGAGGCGCCGCTTCGTTTATGAAGAACTGCTCGTGATGCAATTGGCTATCGTACGGTATCGTGCCACACGAGTGGAATCGGTTCAGGGTATCCGGCACACGGTTGACGGACCCCTGATGAATGCCTTTTTGCAGCATCTGCCGTATACCTTGACAACAGGACAGCAGCAGGCTGTTGACGATATTCTGCGGGATATGAGTGCCGCCCGCCCTATGTTCCGGCTGCTTCAAGGCGATGTGGGTTGCGGCAAAACGCTTGTAGCTCTACATGCGGTAATTGCAGCGTCGGACAGCGGCAGCCAGACCGCTTTCATGGCGCCGACGGAAATTCTGGCTGAACAACACTATGTCACTCTGCAGGGACTATTGGAGCCACTGGGTATTCGAACCGCATTGCTGACCGGCAACATTCCCAATGCGGCACATGTCCGGGAAGAAGTGATGCTGGGCAATATTCCAGTTGTGATCGGCACCCATGCCCTTTTTCAAAAAGAGACCACCTTTAAGCGATTAGGACTTGTCATTATTGACGAACAGCATCGCTTTGGCGTTAAACAACGGCAGGAATTGGCCGCAAAAGGCGCCTTCCCCGATGTGCTACATACCACCGCAACGCCCATACCGCGAACCCTGGCTATAACATTGTATGGCGGCATGGATATCAGTGTAATTCCCGACATGCCTCCGGGGCGTCTTCCGGTAAAAACATCTTGGGTGCCAGAAAATAAAAAGGAAGATCTGTACCGTTATCTGCGCGAACAGGCCGAATCTGGCTATCAGAGCTATATTGTTTGCCCTCTGGTGGAACAGTCGGAATACTTCTCCGAACTGACCCCGGTAATTGATCATTTCGTTGCCCTTTCTCAGGGCCCTCTCGCGGGACTCCGTTGTCGGTTACTGCATGGGAGTCTCGACACGGCGGAAAAAGATAAAGTCATGAACGACTTTAAAACAAGAACAATTGACGTTCTCTTTTCCACTACGATTATAGAAGTGGGTGTGGATTCACCGCAGGCAACGACTATGGTCATTGAAGACGCATGGCGTTTCGGACTGACGCAACTGCACCAATTGCGCGGCCGGGTCGGGCGCAGCGCCATTCAATCCTATTGCTTTTTATTAGGGGTTCCTTCGACACCGGAAGGCCGCAAGCGCTTGGATTTATTGCGGCAGTGCAGCAACGGCTTTGAAATCGCGGAGGCGGACCTGGAACTGCGAGGTCCGGGGGAGTACTGCGGTGTTCGGCAGACCGGCTTGCCCGACTTTTACATCGCTGGGCTGCTTAGCGACGCACGCCTCTTGGACCTGTCCAAGCGTGATGCTATGGAACTCCTCAGGCATGACCCGGAACTGAGCGCCCCGGAGTATGCTTGCCTTTTGGAGGCTTCCAAAAGGTTTGAGGGAATGTTTGTATAACCTTCCCGACTCTGGACCGAAGGGGGAATCAAAAGTACGTGGGAACGTTTTCTTATTCCACGGATACCAGATATACGATTTCCTGGTATTCCTTCAAGCCCGGTTTCCGGGGTTGTGTACAAACGCAAATCACATGATACGTGCCGGTGCTATAGAATATGTGTTTAATAGTTTGTTGATGGCAACACAATTCTTTGTCAACATACCAGTTATAGACCGTGTAGTCCGCAGGACCGCTGAACGTGACCGCCGTATTAACCCGCACGGAGTATCGCTTTGCCGGAATTTGCAGCACTTCCGACGCGGCATGCGCACTGGCAAGCAATGCAGTGTCCTTCCATTCTTCGTAGGTCACTTTTACAGGGCCGGGAACCTTCAAAAGGTACCTTAACTTATTTTGCCCGAATCCTTCGAGAACGCGGATGTCGTTCACTTTCCAAACGCATTGGCTAGGGCTGTATTGGGGAATTTCAACTTCCAGCATGTCGCCTACGTAATACGTGGGAGGAAGCCGTAGTTCCACCTGTTGCCTTTCCAGGCGCTGGGAGAATCCAAGTTCTTCCCGTGCCCTGTCTATACTTACCCCTAATTGTTGCGCCCTGGTTTCCAAGACGGATTTATGTTCAGACAAAGGTGTTTCTACCGGAAGTTGAACCGACCCTTTCTTTGTGTTGATTACCAGGGTATAGGTTCCCACTTCCGCAGTGGCGCTCGGACCAATCAGCAGTCCGTCCGCTGTCAACGTGACGGTAATCATATGGGTATAACTGTTTTCACCGGCAAACAGAATCCAATCCCGGACCTCTTCAGGAGCAATAGGTTTTCCATCAAGGCTCAACTTGACTAACAGGCGGTCATTGCCGCTGTTAAATACAAGTGGAGTGGGTTCCGCAGTCAGCTGGGAATGCGCAATTTGACCAGTCAACAACATTGCGGCAAAAAGTAACGGATGTATTACGACCGGGAAAAAACGTCTACCAGTACCCCTCAACGGGTGAATCATTCTTCCTGCCTCCTCGTTTTAGATCATAGATAAACCGTTCTACAAGATAATCAGACTATAACATAAATAACATGCGAGGTTATTTGACATACTATGAAATTATCTCGAGGAAACCTTTTCAGGCTACGACATTTGTACCTTATAAAAAAAAGTTCCGTAAACAAAAGCAAAAAGTTCGGTATGTTGTTCACGCTTCAGCGTGCTAAGTTGTTCATAACAGTTATGTTAACGCCCACACTAAAGTGTGAACAACATACTACAACTATTTTCTTTCTGGGGTGTGGGCGAGGCCCACGTTAGTCTTGAATACCCTATGCGTTTTAAGATCTTTCGTGCAAAAAAATAGGTGGAAAGGCATTCAAGAGCGATTATGTCAACAGGCACAGCAAAGGCAACAGCATGCAGATGCTGTAACAGAAATAAAATATCTGTTACCAGAAAATCTTAAGGCGAACATTTCAATAAATTATATCCTTGCGTATATTAGTTTTTTTAATGTCCTAAGTCAAAAAAATAACCGCTGTTGTCTTGGAAGAACAACAGCGGTTAGTGAATACTAATCAGTCTGGGTACATACAGCCTGGTAACAAATCACAACGCATACTGAGGTACAGCGGGAGTGAAGAAGGCTATCAGGAGGCCTTGGGAATACCGTAGACTTCCACTTCTACGTAATGATTGAAATCATCTGCGGTATTGCCCTTGCTGAAAAGACGCAAATAGCGGCCACTGGCAGCTTTAGCATCAATCAATCTCCCTTGATAGGTTTCAATGTACTCTTTGTCCTTGCCAACCCCAAGACCAGCCGAATTATCGTGGTCATTATTGTATATGGCGGTTACGCCCTCGTTGAATTCTTTGTCATTGGAAACTTGGGCCACGATATCGAAATAGACTCGTTTACCTTCATGGAAATGCCAGACAACCACGGCGTAAATAGCTGTTTCCTTTTCCAGATCAATTTGAACCCACTGGGCACCATCAGGAAGTTCCACCAGACTGGTGCGTGCATAATGCTTGTCTCCGTCCGTCAGTTGCTTCAGGGCGCCGTGTACGGGAGGTTCACTGCTGGTGACAGCTTTTTTCGCGGCCACATTGACGGCACCTTTCGGGGCCATGAAGGGTGGACGGTCCTTGTAATCTTCCGGTTCCAGGTTCGGGCTCCAATAGTCTATTGGGGTGCCTCCGAAAAAGGGCTCGGGAAGTTCAATGGCAATCGCTTCAAGGGCTGCATCCGCTGCCGCCGCCGGTTCTTGCGCTCCGGCGAAAAAGGGAAGGCATGCTAACCCGGCCATTACCAAGATAAACCCATAACGTCTTGTTCTTTTCATGAAATGCTCCTTGTTTTTGGTGAAAGTGTTTACTGCATCCTACCTAGGGGATATCCGCAAACAGACATCGTGATTCGCGGATATATCCTATTCTATCAAATTTTGGCCCCACAATACATATCGGGATTAACGCTACCCTTTTAGACGCCATTTCACATGGTATTATTCAAAAAGTTGTATCCTTTGCCTGCTTGATTCAGGATAGATTCTAATCAGATGGAAAACGCTCTTGTCCTTTGTATACGGACAACCTCTGTCAAGAACTGAATTCGCCCAGGTAGTCATATGACCGCAGTCATGCTTGTGTGGTTTCGACTGCTGGGTGGAAGGGGACATCGCCCATCATTGGTACCTGTAGCCGCCTTTTAGATTATGAACTGAAAGGCTCGAATTGACTTTCCTCAAGCGAATGAGTTAGAATCCTCACGTCAATCGCCGGAGTGGTGGAATTGGCAGACACGCATGGTTCAGGTCCATGTGCTCGCAAGGGCATGAAGGTTCAAGTCCTTTCTCCGGCACCATATTGCATGTCGCAAACGCCGCAACAGAATTTGTGTTGCGGCGTTTTTCGTATTCCCGTCTGTTATTGCGGATATGGTACCATAAACTTCACTTCTGCCTATTCTTGAATAATAAGACACCAGATACAGGAAAATACAAAATGGCAAAGAAAAAGACGCGCCGGGGTCCCTTTGTCGCCGGCGATAAAACACTGCCCTTTAATGGCCCCGAAGTGATTGACGCCCAGTGCCTGGAATGTTTTCCATACGAATATGGGCATACCCCTTCGGGCCGGGCGATGGAAATAACCACGGAAACGGATGAATTCACTTCGGTTTGCCCCTTTTCCGGACTCCCTGATTTTGCCCATGTCAAAATAGTCTATGTTCCCGGTGAGTGGTGCCTGGAACTGAGGTCATTGAAGTATTATCTTCTTTCCTATCGAAATGTAGGCATATGGTATGAACATCTTGTGAACCGGATGCTTGAAGACTTGGTTGATGCCTGCATGCCCCGTTCCATGTCCGTGGAAATATCCTGCGCTCCCCGGGGTGGTTTGGCCAGCACAGTGCGTGCATCCCATACGGCAACGATAAAGACGCGTATCCCCGCCCGGCGGGGAAAGTAGGTTTTTTCCCTGCCTCACATCAATGAATTTCCTCGGGAGAGTAACGTGAGCGAAAACGCGGGAAAGAAAAGAACGTGGTGGATGCCCGTGGTCATCCTGTTGCTGGGTATTTCGCTGCGTGTCATTTACTTTGTTGAAATCAGGCAAGAACCTGAATTTGCCCACCCCATCTATGATCCTGAATACAATGCCTACTGGGCGCGCTCCCTGGCAACGGGAAATTGGAACGTACCCGCCGGTATGCCAGACCCGGAGATACGCACCACCCCGCACGGACGGCCGCCCGGATACCCATGGTTTTTGGCCGCAGTCTATTCCATATTCGGGGTAAATGATTACGCTCCCCGTATCATTCAGATGCTGATAGGTCTTGCCAACGCCCTGCTCTTGTATGGCATCGGGAAACGTCTATTCGGAAACACCGCTGGTTTTATATCGGGCGTTTTCATGGCCGTCTACTGGGTTTTTCCCTATTTTGAGGGAATACTGACCTACCCTTCCGTTGCCGTTTTCGTGATGCTACTGCTGTTTACTACCCTCTTGCAATGGTGTGAGACGGGGGGAAGGTGGCATCTGCTACTGGCTGGGATGTTACTGGGTATATTCGCTCTGTTTCGTCCCAACGGGCTGCTTATTGCCCCCTGTATTCTGGGATGGATGGGCTGGGTAAGTCTGGCCAAGGTCGGTTCCCTGAAGCGCGCTGCAATCTTGGCGGCGTTGTTTATCACGGGGTGTGTCGGCGTTCTGACGCCGCCATTCATCCGTAATTACTGCGTGGCCCACGATTTTGTTTTCATCAGTTCCTATGGGGGCATTAATTTTTATGTGGGTAATCATCCTGAAGCGTCTCTGGTGGAACCAAGAATCCCCGAACTTATTGAACTGGCCGGTATCGAACACTGGTCGTGTTTTGATTATCCCTCTGTAGTCCGCGGACTTGCCGTGAATCAGGGCCGCGATTCCATGAAGTTTTCTGAGGCGAACCGATATTTTTATCGAAAGGCATTTTCCTTCATTACTAAACAGCCTCTTGTGTTCTTGCGAAATATGGGTTTGAAAACCCTCTTATTATTCGGTCCCTGTGAAATCACCAACGATACGGTTATGGAATATGACAAACGGTTTTCAAACATTCTCGGCCATATGCCCGGGTTCCCCTGGGTGCTTGGCCTTTTCCTTTTCGGGCTTCTTATGTTCGCGATGGAAAACAAAACTTTGTTGCCAAACACCATGCGACATCTAAGGCCTTACGGTTGGTTACTAATTCTCATTTTCGTCTTTTACAGCCTTTCTGTCGTGATATATTTCGTCGCTGGCCGGTATCGTGTCCCCTTGATACCGATTATGCTTCTTTTTTCCGCCTGCGGACTGGTTCACCTCGTATCTATGATTAAAAAACGCCGCCTGGCGCTTTTCAGTATCAATATTGTTGTTTTGTCGCTGCTGATTTATGCAGCCCACTGGAACAGCACAGGATACTCGCCTTCGGAGGCAACGTGGCATTTACGGCGTGCAATGGCATTCACCGCACAGGGGGAAACGCAAAAAGCGCAAGAGGAATACTTGCGTGCAGAGAAACTGGGCGCGGATTCTTCCATCGTCTATGCCAATTTGGGACGTATTCATTTTGAAAAAGGTGAGACACATCTTGGGCTCGGGTTCTATAAAAGAGGCTTGGCAAAGAATCCGAACAACGCGATTATCAGAAACAACCTTGGATATGAATTATACAAGCTGCATGATCTGGATGAGGCAATCGAGCATTTGACACACGCGGTCAGAGTCAACCCGCGCTTTTTTCTTGCCCGTATGAATCTGGGAAATGCGCTGGCGGATAAGGGTGAACTGGACGCGGCCCTGGCTCAGTTTGTAGAGGCGGAATGCCTGAATTCTAATGAACCGGCAGCGCCCTATAATGTGGCGCGGATGTTTTTTCTGAAAGGCGATTACCATAGCGCCATTTTTTATTATCAAAGATCCTTGTCTATTGTGCCCGACTATCCTCTGGCGCTCAATAATCTCGGGTATTGCCTGGAGATTCAGGGCAAATATGAAGAAGCCATTCCTTATTATGAGCGCGCCATAGCGGCGGACCCGGCTTTTGTGCTTGCCTATAATAATTTGGGGAACGCGTTGGCGGCCGCCGGACGCCTTGAACAGGCGGAACGTGTTCTTTTGGAGGCGTTGCACAAGGCGCCCGAGGATTATAATATCCACTATAATCTTGGCCGCATCTATGCTTCATCGAAATCGTGGGACCAGGCATATGCATCCACGCAAGAAGCACTGCGTATAAATTCCGATTATGTTCCGGCCCTCGTGCAGTTGGGACTACTACACAGTAAAAGCGGAGAGAAAGACCTTGCCATCAAGGCTTTGGAGCGGGCGAAGGCATTAAGCCCTGATGATGCGGCGATATCAGAACAACTGTATACCTTACGGGAGGAGCCACTTTCACATAAAGAAATGCCCCGGCAGCAATGAGAATGTCCCCATAAACAAAGCGTGTTTCAGGTGTCGT
>JAKJCY010000360.1 GCA_022706235.1 Candidatus Hydrogenedentota bacterium
TGCTCGCCTGTGCGTACCGCGTGGCGTTCCGCAGGCAGGCCGAACGCGTCCCAGCCCATCGGATGCAGCACGTTAAACCCGCGCATCCGCTTGTAACGCGTGATGATATCCGTGGCCGTATATCCTTCAGGATGCCCTACGTGCAGGCCGTCACCGCTGGGATAGGGAAACATGTCCAATACGTAGTATTTGGGTTTGCCGGGAATGATTTCCGATTTAAAGGTCTTGTTCTTGAGCCAATATTGCTGCCATTTTTGTTCAATGGTTTCATGATCGTACAGTGCCGAACTCATACCGCGTTTTACTCCGTAGTTACCTTACTGGGGCTTGTTTCCGTGTTGGCAAGGCCGCCGGCCAACTCTAATATTTTTTCTTCCATTTCCTCGGGGAAGGTTATCATTTCATCCAGAAGCCTGGCCACACGCACCGGATCGGCATGGATCAATTCCTGTACCATCCGCAGCAGCAGACGCTTCATCCTCGTTGTCGCGGAGGAGAAGTCCGTAAAAATCCGGTCGAGGTGGGTCGCATATATATCAAAAATACGGCGTTCGTTGGCTTCAAGTTCATCTGCGGGAACCCCGGCATAGGGATAGATACCCACTTCTTTCCAATAGGTTAACGCGTCCTGGGCTTCTTCCGCTTCGCGCAGAGAAAAATGTTCCCGTAACTGGGCCCGTGCGGCATCCAGCAGTTGGCGGATGTCGTTGTGAAGTTCCCCCGCATCCAGAAGACCTTCCCGGTCCAACAGAGCAATATGGGCGGATTTGAGATAGGCGGTATAACTGAATCCCCTGAAATAAAGCCTTGGCAGCGCGTTAATGCGCATGAATCCGTTCTCATCACATAACACCACCCCTCTCCTGCCCGGCTTGTTCCACTCAACCACATCTAGTTCGCAGGTTACCTGTTCCCCGTTTTCCATTACCATCGGTTCCAGGAGATAGGAGGCAAAATGTTTTTCCGTATTTGAGGCATCCAGAGGCGTGCCGTCATATATGATATGCGTATCCGGGTATTGGCGCAGATACAGGGCGAAGATGTTCGTGATTTCTTCCATCGCCTTCACCCCCCGCAACAGGTTGGCCGCATCGTTTACCTGGGTAATCTCCACGGTCATTCCAGTATGCGTTTCGGCCTGTGATTTACGTTCAAACACCTGGAATTCCCCGAGCGCGGCCGCATTGCCCGCGATGGTGAAAGAATAACCGTCCGGTTCTTCCCGGAAGGTGGAATGCCACCGTACACTGTTGCCCAGAGAGAAGGCGCGAAAACGTCCCTTGCCGAATTTGCCGTGCAGCATCCGTTTGCGCTCGTGGGTGCGTGCTCCGCCCCGCTTCCAGGAGCCCCCCAGGTTGCGGAAAACCAGAAAGGTGTCTTCATAGTGAAGGCCGTGGCCATTGTCTGCCACATGTATGGCCTCCAGGCCCTGGAGGTCATTTTCAAGGAATTCCACGCGTACTTCCGTCGCTTCCGCATCCAGCGCATTCCAGATTAGCTCGGCCATCGCCAAAATCGGTTTGGTTTGCGCCAGATTTTCCAAATGATCTTCACGTACTTCTACTGTAATCCGCTTCACCTAATTTCTCCCGTCGTTTGACACATAGGCATGCAACACGAATATGGCTCTCCTCATCGTTCCCCTCCCCCGCTTCACCAATATAAAAACGCTCCCCCGCAATGTTCGGCATCACGTACCGGGGTAATTTCGGCAACAGTATGGAAATAGCTTCCCGTATGGACTGAAGAGAAGGGAATCACTCGAAGGCGCAGGAAAAAATGAATCCTGTGAAGAGCCCTCCCGGGGAATATGGATGTTTCACTTTGTTTTTGACTGCTGCTCACTGCGGCTATCTGGAAGCGTCAATTCGGCGCAGGCACCCAGTGCAAGCCGGAAATCGGATGATATCATGCTTTCCGCAGTGTGC
>JAKJCY010000361.1 GCA_022706235.1 Candidatus Hydrogenedentota bacterium
GACCGACCGCATGCGCGACCGGCTTGCGATGATGATTATGGGACTCTAACTGCAGGCCCCCGACGGAGGCATACGTACTTTCCAATGTGCGCCCTTTAACGAAGCCATAGACTGTTTAATCGCGCGCTGGCGCACCTGGGAAGGTACGCCTACTGAATCAGCATTACCCAAACTAAACCTCCGAAAAGGTCTTTTTGCGATCAAAAATAGGTGCGCGAGACACGTATCTATCAGAAACAAAGCATCAAATCACGGGCAATAAACGATGGCTTCCACTTTAAAATCAAGGGGCAACCGGGCCGCCTGCACACAGGAACGGGCGGGATGTTCCCGGGTAAAGTATTCGGCATAAATGCGGTTGAACTCCCCGAAGTTGTTCATGTCCACCAGAAACACCGTTGTTTTCACCACCTGATCCAGGGTGGCGCCAATACCTTCAACCATCGTTATTAAATTGTCCAGGGTCAACCTCGTTTCCTGCTCGAAGGTACCATGGACAACACCGCTGCCGTCCCGGGCCATGGGACCCTGCCCGGAAATATAGGCGAAATCGCCGGCTTTTACCACGGGAGAATACGGGGGACCGCCCGCCGGGGCATTCAACGGGTTCAAACATTGCTTATTCATGGTAGTACCTGCTCCTTTGCTGTTGTCCGGGCACTGACTCAAAAAAGAATTTCGTAAACACAGTGCCGCACGGTGTTGCGAGGTGCCGCGCCTTCTTTTTTTAGGGCAACATCATACACTTTTCTCCGCACCGAATGTTTTTTTCATGTCAAACGTATTCGGAATCACCCATTCTCAAACCCAGTAAGCCTGGCATTCCTCTGGCCTTGATAGTAGCGCCAGATGTGGAAACCGTACTCTCTGTCGCACGCGGTTTCAATCCGGATGAAGAATCATCCCGCATACGGTTTCCGGAAAAGAATCCCTTCCGCGTCCAGGAAGATCGTATAATGTTTCAACGTGGATGCTATCTGCGACCCAAAATAAAACCGAGAAACGATACACCTGATGTCCTTCCCGCGAAGGCGGGAATCCATTGCATTAACAAACAGGCCACGGAAGTCTTCCGGATTCCAGTCTTTTTCTTGACGCGTACCTCATCAAGAAAAAACCGGAATGACTTATGCGGGCGCTATCCATATACCTCAACTTCTTTATTCTTATAGTGGCATTAAAACAACAGGTATCAAGCCGCCGTTGTTGCGGCATCCCATGGGCAAAGGAGATTTCCGATAATGGTGTGCATGCGTTCTTTCATGTTGTGTCTTATGTGCGCCGGGCTTTGCTTCGCCGACAATACGGCTGACCCTGGCGCGCTGTGGCAGGCGCTGCTCGATGCGCCCCCGGCCCGGGAAATGACGGCCGCCCGCAAAGAAGCGCTGCGCGCGCTGGACGCGTGGATCGCCCAGCCGAATTCCGAGGACACGGAGGCCTGTGCAGCCTATTACCGCCGTGCCGTGGACCGGGTTCTGACGTTGTTGGAAACGGAGCATCCTGAACAGGACGTGCGGGTCTTCCAACTCTATTCCAGTTCCGTGCTTGTCCAAACGCCCTCGGCGGTAATCGGGATTGACCTCGACCAGGGGCCGAATGAATCCCTGCACCAGTCCCCCGCCGAAGAAGGGGTGGCCTTTTGCATGACACCGGAACAGATTGACCGTCTGGCCGCGCTGGTGGACTACGGGTTTCACACCCATGAACACGCGGACCATCTGGACTATCAAATCACCAGGGCCCTCCTGGAGAAAGGCAAAACCGTAATCGGAACGGAGGGCATCCGCGCAATCTGGGCGGACGAGCCCTGGGCCGAAGCCATTGTTACGCCGCCGCAAACCCTGGGCAGGGGGGAAAAGAT
>JAKJCY010000362.1 GCA_022706235.1 Candidatus Hydrogenedentota bacterium
CATGAATCCGTCTATGTGAACGACCCGCGCTGGCCCGCCATCGAAGCGGCGCTGGAAGGGCGGGGCGCCATTTTCACCGACGAAGAGGGGCGGCGCGTGGTAGACCTTTCCCGGCTGGGATACGGCGCCGAAGAGGGACGTTATTTCGTGCTGCGTCGGGCGAACGGTTCTTCCATGTACGGGTGCCGTGATTTGCTGTATTCGCTGGACAAGCATGGACGCAATGCGGATATCAACATCATGGTGCTCGGAGAAGATCATAAACTGTATGCGCAGCAGCTCGCGCTTATCCTGGATGCGGCGGGCATTCCCGCGCCGGAAGCCATCTACTATTCCTATATCCGGCTTTCTCAGGGCATCATGTCCACGCGGGAAGGGAACGTGGTGCTGCTTTCCGATTTCCTGGACCAGGCATCAGCCATTTCCCAAGACCGGGTCACGGAGCAATTCCCCGACCTTTCCGAGGACGACCGCCGCGTGATTGCGGACCTGGTCGCCGTGTCCGCCATACGATTCGCGGTACTGCGGGTAAAGCCGGCAAAGAATGTAATATTTGACCTGGAAACCGCGCTTTCTTTCAACGGCGACACAGGCCCTTACATGTTATATTGTTGCGCCCGCATACGGTCCATTTTGCGCAAGTGGGACAGGGAAATCCCGGATCTGTCCCGGGAGGCGTTCCAGGTGACCACAGATCAGGAATGGATGTTACTCAAAACAATGGCGCAACTCCCGAAAGTGGTCTCTGATTCGATGATCCAACATAACTGCGCGCCCATCGCCAACTATGCCCTGGAACTGGCCCATGTTTTCACCGCGTTTTATCATGAGTGCCCCGTGTTGACCGCGGACAACGAAGCCACGCTCCACATGCGCCTGCGATTGTGTGAAGCCGCGCTGCAGACCTTGTCCAATGCGCTGGGCATCCTGGGCATTGATACGCCTGAGCGCATGTAAACTTTCCGGTCGGCGACGGGTGTACGGCGCCTCCGGTTGTCTTCAGATTGAAATTGCTTGCGTAAACGTGTTCTGATACACTTTACGCACGGGTGTGCCTCATCTTATTTGGCGCGGCGCGCGCGACCGGAACACGCGGTTGCGGACGGTAGTTTTTTGCAGGGCTGGTCCTTTCTGTTCAGAGTTGGAGTGATTCATGATTGCACAGCATTTTATCGAGTTGATTGCGGATGAACTGCGGTTGAAGCCTGAAGTGGTGGAGGCCGCCATCGGTCTTTTCGTCAAGGGCGCGACGATTCCGTTTGTGGCGCGATACAGAAAGGATCTTACGGGCGGGCTGAGCGAAAGCAAGTTGGAACGCATTGAAGAAAGGAATAATTATTTCACCGCCCTTTCTTCCCGCAAAAACGCCATCCTGGAGAATATCGAAAAGCAGGGGCGCCTTACCGATGCGTTGCGCGGCGTTCTTGAGGCCTGCCATGACCATGTCACGCTCGAGGATATCAGCCTGCCTTTCAAAAAACAGCGCAACAACCGCGCCGCCATCGCGGCGAACAAGGGCCTGCTTCCCCTCGCGGATTATATCTGGGCCCAGTCGCCCAC
Source organism: Candidatus Hydrogenedentota bacterium (assembly GCA_022706235.1). Taxonomy (GTDB): domain Bacteria; phylum Hydrogenedentota; class Hydrogenedentia; order Hydrogenedentales; family CAITNO01; genus JAAYBJ01. Next base: position 1,561 of record JAKJCY010000362.1, read on the forward strand.
TTCCCCGCCCCCGGTTCTTTACGCCGAATCCTTCGTACTGGTGGACAAACAGGTGCTTTCCGTGGAAGAGGCGCTGGAAGGCGCTCGGCACATTCTCGCCGAGTGCATCGCCATGAATGCGGATATCAGGCAGGAGGTGCGTAAAAACCTTTATGAAGAAGGTGTGCTGGCGGTCCATCCAACACGGGTTGAGGCGGACAAGGCGTCGAGATATGGCGCGTTTAAAAATTATCGCCATCCTTTGAAAGATGTGACTGAAGA
>JAKJCY010000363.1 GCA_022706235.1 Candidatus Hydrogenedentota bacterium
GTTCAGCGGGTTGCGGATATCATGGGCCACCCCGGCCGCCAGGTTGCCCAACGCCGAAAGACGCTGGGCCTGGCGCAATTTTACCTCCATGACCTCCTTTTCCCGAAGACTGGCCACCATGTCGTTAAAGGTCTGCTCGAGCGCCAGGATTTCTCCCGAACCGCCCCGCGTGGCAACCGTTGTCAGCTTGCCTTTGCCAATGGCGGCGCAACTGTCGGAAAGGCGTACCAGCGGGCGGAGGGCCTTGCCTATAAAATACATCATCAAACCCAGAGTGACAACAAAAACCATTATCAAGGCCATGATATACCGGTTTCTAAACGCCAATAAAAGCTCCGTTTGCGGATGGATTATCATGGACACGGTCATCAAGACGGGTTTATCCCGGTTCGTCAGGGGGATTTTGGCGATACGCGCAAAGGAACCATCATTCAGCCGCTCTATGGTAAAAGTGGCCGCGTTGGCCTCTTCAGTGTTTTCATCCAGCTTGATGTCAAATCCTTCATACAAATCCATGAATTCCGTTTCCAGGGAGCTGTAGTCGGCGGCAAAGCCCTCTTCGAAACGGATTTCCAGGCTGTGGGCGATATCCGCCGCCTCCAGTTCCATCCGCTGTATGGTTTCCTGAAAAAAGTGACGGGTGATTACATAGACCATGCCGAAAAGGCAAAGCAGCAGAATGGCACACAGTACGATGACTCTGAAAAAGAGAGATTTATACCACAGGATGCGGACAGGCCTCTCCCCGGACGCGGGTTCCTGGTCTCCTTCATATCTTTTCATGGTCGGCTGGTCTTTCTTACGCATTCAGGAATTGCAGAATTTCTTTGACGTCATCCCATGTCTTTACCTTATCCGCGGGGTTTCTTAAAAGATAAGCCGGATGGTAGGTGACGCGAAGCGCAATGCCGTGATAGGTGTGCCACTCGCCGCGAAGCCTGGAAATGGTCAGATCGTTTTTCAGCAACGTATGGGCGGCTACGGCGCCGAGCGCGCATATGACTTTGGGGCGAATGAGGTCAAGTTGCCGTAGCAGATACGGTTCGCAATACATAATCTCTTCCGGGTTGGGAACCCGGTTTTCCGGGGGGCGGCACTTAAGCACATTGCAGATAAACACATCATCGCGGCTCATTTTCATGCCTTTTGAAATGATATCCGTTAACAGTTGCCCGGCCCGCCCCACGAAGGGCCGTCCTTGACGGTCTTCCGAGGCGCCGGGCGCTTCACCTACAAAAACGAGCGAGGCGGACGGATTCCCCTCCCCGGCAACGGTGTGGAGCCGTGTGGCGTACAACGGGCATTTCTTACAGGCCGATATTTCGGCGCTGATTTTCGCCAGGGAGTCCGGGCCCGCAGACTGGATGCATGGACTTTCAACAGTACAGGCGGCCTTTTCATTGTCAGGCGGTGATTCGGAAACGCTTTCCACGGACACTTCTTCAAGATGGGGCTTCTGCATCGTGTCTGGAACGGTAACGGATTCCAGCAAAGCGGCTGTTTCTCGCGACAGTCTTATCAAAGGCGGCTTTCCCCGCGCGTTTTTTTTCAGGATGGTCTTTATTTGATGAACCAGAGACGCGTAGGCATCTTTTTCCATGACAGGAGTTCCTCCTCGGTTTCACGGTGCAATCGGACGGTTGGAATTGTTTTACATAGTACTAAATTGAAATGAGGCATGTCACTTGCCGCTCCCAGGTGCAGGTAGTCCTTCGGAAGGGAAGGCTTGTGAACTATCCCCTACTATGGTACACTCTTTCCGGCGGGCGCCGTCAAGAATGGCGGCG
>JAKJCY010000364.1 GCA_022706235.1 Candidatus Hydrogenedentota bacterium
AATACCCACCTGGGCGCCACGCGAAACGATGATTCGCTGCCGTATAAGGTTCGTGAAGCGCCGATTCTCACCGGCCCTAACGCGGGCAAGAAACTTGACGCAAAGGAATTCGATGAAATGCTGAGTCTATACTACAGTGTGCGCGGCTGGGATGAAAACGGCATCCCACCGGAAGAAGTAGAAGCCTCCTTTTAGAAAACGTCTACCAACACCGCGTCCCGGGTGCCTCTTTCGTGAATGATGCCCGAAAGACGGTGTAATTGGCGATCGTATCTGACACATCAACCAAAAGGACACTATCATGCGTATTACGATTCTGACGGTTTTTACGGTAGCAGGGTTACTGTGCTCCTGCGCTGTGTACGGTCTGGAAGCCACAGAGGGCGGCCCCGCATTCAAAATGCACCGGGTGGGTTCTTACCGGGGGGAGGCCTGCGGTGTGGGTGACTTCAATAACGACGGCAACTTGGACATTGTCGCGCTGCCCTTTGTCTACCTCGCCCCGGAATTCACTGCAGTGGAAATCTGCAAGGTGGAGGGCGACGTGGATGAAGAGGGCAAAGGCTATCGCTGGGATTTTATGAACGCGCCGGTGGATGTGGACGGCGACGGCCTGCTGGATGTAATAACGGCGTCCTGGTTCGGCAAGAAAGCGGAATGGCTTAAAAATCCAGGTGCGGCCGGAGGACTGTGGGAACGCTTCCTCGTCGAGGACAACGGTAATTATGAATGCGGCGATTTGGCCGATATTGATGGCGATGGCAAGATGCACGAAGTGCTGCCTGCCGTCATGAGCACCTGCTGGTATGAGCCGGGCGTGTTGCCCGATGGCAAGAAGGGCGTTATCAAACACACCATTTCCGACAAAACTATGGCCTGGGGGGTTGGGTACGGCGATGTGAATGGGGATGGCCGCCCCGATGTGCTTCGGCCCGATGCCTGGTTCGAAGCGCCCGCCGACCCGCGCACCGGCGCGTGGACGGAACACCCCCTGAACATCGGCGGCAAGGAAGAAGGCAAAGCGGACCACACCGCCCCCATCCTGGTCTATGATGTGAACTCCGATGGGCTGGCGGATATCGTGACGAGCATCGCACACGATTATGGGATATTCTGGTACGAACAGGGAAAGCAGGACGACGTTATTACATGGACGCGACATTTAATCGATGATACCTGGTCCCAGTCCCACAGTCACGGCCTGGCCGATTTCGACGGCGACGGCGATCTGGACCTGGTCACCGGGAAACGCTTCATGAGCCATAACGGCGGCGACCCGGGCGCGTACGAGCCCCTGGGCGTATACTGGTATGAACTCGAACGGGGACCGCAGCCCGTCTGGAAGAAACACATCCTGTCCTTCGATGAAGGAATTGGTTCTGCATTGAATCTCGTTGTGAGCGACCTGGACGCCGATGGCGACCCGGATGTCGTCGTTACGGGAAAATGGGGCGGCCCGGTATGGTTTGAGAATGCGCTGAGATAAACAAGAATGAACCTCTGAAGACGCTCCACGTCCCGAAGACGCCTTTATGTTTAACCTGGTTATCCAAGTCTGGAAGTCAACAATGTTTCTCATGTTCCGGTATCGTGTTATTGACAGTTCCACACTTCCAACAGTGGCGATTCGTTGAATATTGTCAATCTCGTTACCCCGTC
>JAKJCY010000365.1 GCA_022706235.1 Candidatus Hydrogenedentota bacterium
TTCATCCGCCAATAGCAGGGCGGGGTCATTGATTAGCGCCCGCGCCACGGCAGTGCGCTGACACTCGCCGCCGGATACTTCACCCGGGCGGTGGTCACGCCGTTCTTCGAGCCCCACGCGCGCCAGCAAGGCGGACGCCCGTTGTCCCGCTTCCTCGCGGTGGCGGCGGGAACGGACCAGGGAAGGAACCAGAATATTTTCAAAGACGGTGCATTGGGGCAGGAGATGGTGCAGTTGGAACACAAAACCTATCTTCTTGTTACGAAGTCGGGCGAGATCGGTCGCCTCCATGGCCGCACAATCCCGTCCAAGGATGTGTATGGCACCCGTGTCCGGTCGGTCCAGCGTGCCCATCAGATTGAGCAGCGTGCTTTTGCCGCAGCCGGACGGACCCACAATCGCGGCGGATTCCCCCGCCCTGAGCGTGAAGTCGACCCCGTTCAGCACGCACAGCGGCACGGGCCGTGCAGGATATTCCTTGACCACTCCGGCGAGTTCAAGCAGCGGATTTTGCTCTTTCATGACAGGAAATTCCGATCGTTTTTTTAGTTCTTAAACCATTGCCGTCGTAACCGCTTAGTTTTTACTGATATCCGGACCCAGCGCAATCACGGTGCCATCTTCACACCCGACAACAATGAGATTGGGTGTCACGGCGGGATCGCTGATGAACCCTGCCATGCGCATTTCCCAGAGCCGTTTCCCGCTCTGAAGTGACACAAGAAACAATGTATCCTCGGAGGCAATGACGACTTTGTCCCCGACAATGACCGGTGACCCGGGTTCCCCTCCGAGTTCATGCCGCCAGCGCGGTTCTCCTGTAGTACGATCCAGAGCATGCAGCATTCCATCCAGGGACGTAACCAGCACCCAATCGTCCTTGACGGCCGGCGTGGAAAAGACTTCCAACTCGCTGACCGGTTTCAGCCAGACAAAGGCGTCTTTCCCCAGGTCCGCGCACATGATCCTTCCGTCCCGGCAACCCGCATAGGCGTAACCGCCGACGAGCGCCACACCCCCGGCCACCTGCCCTCCGCCACCCTCGATACTTAACTCGTGGCGTTTCACACCCGTGTCTAATGAAATCCCATGCAATGCCGCCGCGCAACTTCCATAGACGGCTATCCCGTCGCCCACAGAGGGGGAACCATCGGCTCGGTCCACCGTTTCCGAGCGCCAGCGCACGGTGCCGGTTGTCACGTCCAGGCGGACCAGCGCGCCGGTATCCTGTTCCAGCACGAGAAGGGCGTTGGTATCGCGGTCATAATTGACCGTGCCATTGATGGGGCTGTCCAGTTGGGCATGCCAGAAGGGTTCTCCCGTGTCGGCACGCAGGGCCGTGACAAGGCCGGTGTCCGTTCCCGTAAAAACGCTGCCTGCAAAAACGGCCGGAGGCGCATCCACATACATGGTTTCGGCGTTGTCCGTGAAATCCTCGGATGCTGTTAGTACTCGGCGCCAAAAAGGCTGCCCGTCCAGCCCAAAGGCGAGCACTTCCGGCCTTGTCGATACCACAAAAATCCGCCCTCCGGAAATGACGGGCGGCTGTTCTACGGGCGCGCCCGCAGGGGCAACCCAAACCACACGCAACAGCTCCGGAAAGGAAGCGCTCGCCACCCCTGTTAAGGCAGCGTCCCCGTG
>JAKJCY010000366.1 GCA_022706235.1 Candidatus Hydrogenedentota bacterium
CCGGTGGGCATGGCGTCCTTCAGGACCGTCTTCTGATTCATCAGCAGGAAGAAAGAGAGATACGCCAGGGGCAGCAGCGTCATGCAGAAGACCGAAGTGGGCGTGGCTACCGCCATCAAGGCACCGTCCCAGGCAAGCATCACAAAAAGGGAAATGGAGGTCATGGCGCCGCCCACGAACTGGGGCCATCCCTTGGCGGGACGGTTCAACAATTCGCAGAAACACAAGCTGTTGATGATCATAAGCATGGTGGCTGCGGAAAGGCCCATGCCCAGGATGCCGATACCGAAGACGTACCGGCCAATCGTGGGACCGGTAAGCGGTTCCAGGGAAGCGGCCAACTGGGGGGCGTCGCGGCGCACCAGCATGGCCGCCATCAGCTTGTCCGGTTCCGGCAGGGCCGTACGCCTGGCGGCAAGTTCCTCCGCGGAAAGTGCGGCGAAAGCGGCCTCGCCCAGTTCCGATTTCAACCGTTCCGACAGCAACCCGTCGTAGCCCTTCTGAAGACTTGCATCCACTTTGACGGGATTGCCCTGTTCATCCACGGAAGCAATCAACCCCGCCTGGGGAATCGTGTGTAATTGGGAGCCTGCGGCGATGACTACGCAGGATGTGGCAATCAGGAAGGGAATGAACAAACCCGTGGACAAGTCAAAAATGGCCAGTCCGCGGAAATCCCGATCCCACCCCTTGCGCATCATGGAATAGGGGAACAGGAAGGTCATGTTGATACCCACAGCGGTGGCGAATGCGGAAATGATAAAGTCGCGCTGATCGCTCAAAATCTTGCCCGTCCAAAAGGACCTGAACTGTTCGGGCACTTCGTTCAGGAAGGGCAGAAATTTTGGCCCCGGCTCGAACATCATATTGAAGCGGGGAATGAACCCGCCCACATAGTCGCGCCAATCGGCAAGACCGTTGACGGTAATGACAATCACAACCCCGACAAAACAGAGCACCGTCAGGGCCACCATGCATTTGATGATGGTTTCGAAAATTTTCATGCCCTTGCCGCCGGAACTGTACAGGGTCAGAAACATGATGTTGACCGCAAGGATGCAACACGCCGCAACCAACCGGCCATGACTTCCGAATGGCCCGTTAACCCCCAGCACCTCGGGTAACAGCATCTTGGTAAGCGCGGCCAGCCCCAGTCCAAATTGCGGCATACTCCACACCATATTGGCAGCCATTGAAGCGAGCAGCCAGCTCCAGCCCAGCACGGGATTGATATGGGTATTTATGGCACGCAGGGGGCGCTCCCCCGTGGAAAGGGTGACATAGGCAATGGCGCTGAGCATGACGATACCGACCGCCATGGCGACAGGCTGGAGCCACAGGAATGTGAACCCGGTGAGCACGGCCAGATAGAGGCTGTTTGACAGGGTGCCGCCGCCGAGGGTGATGGCGCTCTGCAGCCATCCCGGCCCGGAAAGGCGCACAAAGACGCCGAAAAGCGGCCCCTTGCCCCGGGCCCGCGCGTCATTAATCATCTGGCGGTCACGTTCAATGCGGTCATTTACGGAAAGATTGATTTGCTTTTGTTCTTTTGGGGCGGCCATGACGGGCATTCTCCTTCACTTCATCTGATGAGGATTTCCAAAAATGCTGGGTTATCGACTCGCTGA
>JAKJCY010000367.1 GCA_022706235.1 Candidatus Hydrogenedentota bacterium
GCTTCCTGAGAAATAGTGTAGCACGGTACACGTCCTCCGTTGCGACTTTCCCCCGGGTTCTCAAGTTCTTGGAGGTCATCTCAAAACCTGGGAGCGAGGGGGAAATGACTATCGGAACAACATCAGCACCCCAAACAGCGCAATCAGCAATCCGGAGGCTCGGTTGATCCAGGAGAGGGCGCGGGGGGAGAGTTTTCGGCCGAGCAGGGAGACGATGGTGCTGAGGGCGACCCACCAGAGTAGGGATCCGGAAATCACCCCGGCAACCAGCATACAGCCCGCGAGGAGGCTTCCGCCGGTGTCCGCGAGTCCACTTCCCGCGAACACGGCCGAGAAGAACAGAATGGCCAGGGGGTTGGACAGGCCAAGCATCAGGGCTGTAAGATAGAGGGCGAGGTTCCGTCGGGCGGTCGTCTTTTCATCCGGGAGCGCAGCCTGTACGGCGCTGAAAAAGATTCTTGCGCCGAGCAGCAGCAACACCGCGGCGCCGAAGAGGCGGAAGTGGAGGCCGTGTTCCGTCAGCACTTGGGAAATCACCGCGACACCGAAGGCGGCCAGCGTGCTGTACGTCCCGTCGGCCGTGGCCACGCCCAGCCCCGTGAGCATACCGCTCAGCCGTCCAAAGGCCAGGGTGCGCCGGATACACAACAGGCCCATGGGCCCGACCGGCGCGGAGATGGACAGGCCGACGAGCAGGCCTTTAAGAAAAAACAGGGGCATGGGTAGTGGGTATCCGAAATCATTAACACGAACTTGCTATCGTTTTGTTGGGCTTGATGTGTGGCGTATTTCGCATATCCTATCATCAAATACAAGAAGAGTTGTAGGTGGTCCCGACATTTTTTCGGTACGGTACACCATGTCCGCAAAAAATCCGGGACAGCCACCCGCGCACTTCAGGATTTAGTACACCGTTCATGGTTTTTGGATGCGTCGGTGACAGTCCCATTTTTGCTTGGGCAGTGTTAGTTTCCTTGGGTTGCAGGTCCGCTGTGGCGCCGATGTCCTGCTCCATAATCTGAAAAAAGGAAGTGCAACTGCAACCCTACCGGTCAGGGGCGGTTTCCGCTCGGGTCCCGGGAAAGGGGGAGGTCAATAAATTCCCCCCAGGACAAAACAGTCGCGCCGCCCCGTTTCGCCGCGCCTTTGACCAGCAGGACCGACTGGAGGAATCCCATGGCGTTGCCGCGGGCTTCGCCGTCGCGCCGATGCCCGAATTCCCAGGTATGCCCCGGCAGTAACAGCGGCGCGTATAAGGCATCTATTTGTGCGGCAATACCCGGCCCGCGCCAATAGATCAAACTGCCGAGCATTATATCCATGGCGCAGCCTTTTTCCGCAAGCAGTTGCAGCCAACCGTACAAACGCAATCCGCAGTTGATGTCCCCTTTCATGAAAATGGACAGGCCTTCCGGCAGGGTGATAAGATAGGCGTTGTTTTCCGTGCCGGAGGCGTGGGATTCATTGTTCCATTGCCGGTCCCGGAGGACATTCACCTCGAGCTCGCCTATCTTTTCCCCCCTGCCCAGGGTTTGCGGCGGCGTAACAATGGCTTCGGCCCAGGGCTCGTCCGCCCAGATTGCGCG
>JAKJCY010000368.1 GCA_022706235.1 Candidatus Hydrogenedentota bacterium
ATGCTGGTCGGCGGCAAACCCAAGGCGCACCAGGGCGCCACGCTCTGGAACGCCTATAAGGATGATATCACCCAGGACGAGTTTGGCATGGAATCGGCAAAGAACCTCGGCATCCGTGTCGCCGAGGCGGCGTTGAAGCACAAGGGATAAGGAACAAGCGATTTGCCAGGAAAAGGGTCCTGGTAATACGCCAGAACGAAGTCGGGATCAGATCAATGAAATCTCCGCTGAAGATACTCTTTTTATGCACCGGCAATTCCTGCCGCAGCCAGATGGCGGAGGGATGGGCCCGGCATTTGAAAAGCGATACGATCGAGGCCTGGTCCGCCGGCATCGAGACCCACGGTCTGAATCCCTATGCCGTACGGGTCATGGCGGAAGCTGGCGTGGACATCTCCGGACATGCCTCCAAAAACGTGACGGAACTCATGGATATCCCTTTTGATTACGTTATCACTGTGTGCGGCCATGCCCATGAAAACTGTCCTGTCTTTCTCGGCAAGGCCAAGGTGATTCATGTCGGTTTTGAGGATCCGCCGGCGCTGGCGGTCCTGATGGAAGATGAAGAGGGAAAACTGGCGTGTTACCGCCGGGTGCGGAATGAAATACGCGCCTTTGTGGAAACATTACCCGAAGCAATACAACAAGAGGACACGATAGCCCAATGAAACCAAAAGAATCCGACACGCTGCGCGATACCGTACGCTCCCGCTATGCACAGGTGGCCCGTACCGGGGGAAGTTGTTGTGGGGCGGTAAACAGCCGCTGTACACCGGACCCGTTACTCCGCCCCGAGTTATCCCGAAACCTCGGTTACTCCGAAGTGGAATGCAACGCGGTTCCCGAAGGAGCCAACATGGGCCTGGGTTGCGGCAACCCGCAGGCTATCGCGGCCCTCAGTCCGGGCGAAACCGTGCTTGACCTGGGCTGTGGCGGCGGCTTTGACTGTTTTCTCGCGGCCCGGCAGGTGGGCGAGGCCGGCAGAGTCATCGGCGTGGACATGACGCCGGAAATGATTGCCAAGGCCCGGGAAAACGCCCGCCAAGGCAACTATACCAACGTTGAATTTCGCCTGGGTGAAATCGAGCATCTCCCCGCGGCCGACGCGTCCGTGGATGTCATCATCTCAAACTGCGTCATCAACCTTTCGCCCTGCAAGGAACAGGTGTTTGCCGACGCCTTCCGCGTGCTGCGTCCCGGCGGCCGACTCGCCATCTCCGACGTGGTCATGACGGGAAACATACCGGAACAGTTCCGGGAGAATCCCGAGGCCTACTGCGGATGTGTGTCCGGCGCCGCACCCGTCGAGGCGTTGCAACGGATGCTTGAGGAAACAGGTTTCACTGGGGTAACCCTTGAAATAAAGCCGGAGATCCGGGAAATTATCGCGGGGTGGTTCCCGGGAAGCGGCGTGGAAAACTACGTGGCTTCGGCAACCATTCAGGCGACCAAAAAAGGGCGTTGCTGCTGTGGACAATAATAACTGCACCACTAACGACCGCAAGCTGACCAACATTTTTGAGCGTTACCTGACGGTCTGGGTGGGGATGTGCATTATCGGCGGCATTC
>JAKJCY010000369.1 GCA_022706235.1 Candidatus Hydrogenedentota bacterium
GGTAGAGACGGTCGTCATTCACATGCTCGGGCGCGATGCCAAGTAAATCCTCCAAGGCAGTCTTACCGTACCAAAACTCCGCTATATGAAGTTCCGAAGAGGGCGAACAAAACCGGGCCAAAACCAAAATGCAGGCCATAGTCTGCCAGGGAACCTCTTCTTTACCTTCAGGCAAAATGCTGGTAAAAAGACTATCCAGTTGCAGCCGACGCCATAAAGCCAAACCAAGATATACTTCCCCAAAACGACGCAAACGTTCTACCCGGGTTCGTGACGTATCCACGTGCGCCCAAACCGGCGGATCGGGGGAAGGCTTAAACAAATCTCCTTGAGGTGGGCGTCCATCCAGCACATCCCGGATATGTTCCCATCCTATCCGAACCTCCTCGTTACGGCCTGGTAATTTGCCCAAAGACGCTACAGTGCGCTGACGTGGGCCGTCAGGAGTACGGATACATTCTTCGAGCGTCCAGTATTCATAAAGAACGCCATTCTTCCGGCGTGTATGGGGGCGCAAGTACATCTTTGATATACTCTCCAATACCCATTATGATCGCACAAAACCAGCATCTTGACAAGGGGGTGGTCTGCACTACACACTAAAAACAAAACGGAGAGTAAGCACAGCAATAACTTACAGGTCATGGAGGGTAAAAAAACGCTGTTTTGGACAAGCAACTGCGGAAGATGGGCTAGGAGCGTTGTACGTAATTCCAAACCGCGCCGGAGGCTGTCCCAATTTTTTGCGGGCATAGCGTGAAGAACCGAAAAAAGAGGGACAGTCTTTCATGAGCCTTGCGGTTCCACAGTAAACAATGAAAATCAAGTATGTTGTTCACACTTTAGTGTGCCTGGGCTGAAGTGTTAGACTTCGGTTTTATGTGTAAGCCCGGCACACTAAAGTGTGAACAACATACAAATTTTCAGAGCAGTTCCCGCCGCGTACGAAATTCGTTTTTCCAAGTCCTAATACGGTTTATAGTATAAGCGTTATATCGGGCTCTTTTGTACTACGTGGCGGGAACAGTCCCATTTTTTCTGAACCATTGCCGCCGTAGAGTCACGGTGTCGGCATGCGAAATAGGGGCGATTAGGCTGCCCACGCTTTGTATGCAGTGTTCCTCGGAAATACGCCCCTTGGTATACGCGTGTTCACGATGCGCAATCGAACGGCGCGCGCGGGTAAGCGCCTGCCGCGACAAACGCAGCGTGCCGGGATAAACACGCAACCCCAGAAATGGAATGCCCTGACTGACAGGCGCCACATAACACTTTTCCTGTTTCAACGCCAGCGCCAGGTGTGCATCGAGAAACCCGTCCATAGCGTAAAGCGCTTCCTGTAATACGCTTTTGTCGTCCGAAAAACACAAAAAGTCGTCCATGTACCGCAGGTATCGTTTGATATGCAGCTGCTCCTTCACAAAATGATCAAGTTGGTCCAGGTAAACGTTTGCAAAATACTGGCTTGTCAAATTGCCGATGGGAATGCCCCTGCCCGGTTCGTG
>JAKJCY010000036.1 GCA_022706235.1 Candidatus Hydrogenedentota bacterium
GATGTTGGCAGGCTTGATATCGCGGTGCACCACGCCCGCCTGGTGGCAGCAGGCCAGCGCGTCCAGAGCCTGACCGCACAGGCGCACCATCTGGGCGGGCGTCAACACGTTCGCGGTCAAGGCGTCAAACAGGGATCCGCCCCGCAGGTAAGGCATGTCAATGCACCAGATGCCGTCAACCTGTTCCAACGCGTGAATTCCGACAATCCGCGGATGCTCGAGGGTGGCGATCAACCGGGCTTCTTCGCGAAAGCGTTCCGCGAACCGCCGGTCCGAGGTGATTGCCTGGTCCAGCACTTTGAGCGCCACCTCCCGGCCGAGGGTCGTGTCTTCCGCCAGATAGACAACGCCCATCCCGCCTCGTCCCAAGAGGCGGAGGATGTGGTATTTACCAAAGACTGTTTCCTGTTCCAACATAATTCCTAGGAATGGACTATGATACTCAATATGCCGTTAGCACGCTGTTGAGAAAATTAAGGGTTTATACCTCCTGACAGTATCCTACGGAAAATAAAGCGTCTTCATTCATGCCCGGTACAGGCTGTGGCCGATGCCCATGGCCTCACGGCAACGTTCAACGGTTTCAAGTGCCACCGGCGTGACGCGCTTCGCGTTCTCGCGCAGGAAATCCTTGATGAAGTCGTCGTTGTGCGCGGGGTCGTTGTAACTCTCGATAATGGGCGCATTGAATTGAGAAGCGTATTCGGCCACGGTCTTTTTGAGGGAGCCATAAAATTTGCCGCCCTTGCGATACTGGTCCAGATAGTCGAGATACACCTCCTCGGGGGCGAGCAGCGAAAGCAACCGGTACAGAACGCCCACGCCCGAAGGCATTTTACCAATGACGATGTCGGGGTCGTTGCTGTCCGTGTCCAGGGGCGCGGGCTCCGTGGTGGTCGGTACCGCCTTGATTTTGTCGAGCACGGTCTTCGGCGGGTCCAGCAGGTCCAGCGTGTTGTTGTCGCTCTTGCCCATCTTTTCCGAGCCGTCCAGGCCCGGCAGGCGCAAGGCGTCGCGGCCCAGCGGCCGGGGAATGTGCAGCACTTCGCCGAACCGGTGGTTGAACTTCGCGGCGATGTCGCAGGCCATCTCCAGGTGCTGGCGCTGATCATCGCCGACGGGCACGAGGTCGGCGCGGACAATCAAGATGTCGGCGGCCATGAGCACCGGGTAGCCCAGCAGGCCGTAGGACAGGGGATTGCCCTCACTTTTGGGGTCATCCTGCAGCTTGGTGAATTTGTCCTTGTAGGTGGTGCCCCGTTCCAGGTGGCCGATATTGGTCAGCATGCCGAGCAGCAGGCTCAGTTCCGCCGTGCAGGGCAGGTCGCTTTGCCGGTAAATCACGGACTTGTACGGGTCGAGCCCGCAGGCCACATAGGTGCGCAACATATCAAGGGTGGCGCGGTATATTTCCTGCCGCTCCGTGATGGTGGTCAATGCGTGATAATCCGCGATGAAATAGTAACAACAGGCATCCGTTTCCTGCAGGCGCAGGAAATGCCGGATGGCGCCGAAATAATTACCGTAATGCAGGCGCCCCGTGGGGCGTATACCGGAGAGGATAACCTCTTTTTTGTCTGTCATGTGTCGTTCCTTTGTCTGTTTAGGCCGTTTGTTCGGGGAGGTCCGGTTATGGGACGCAACGCCGGGTACGGGCGTGTCCGCGCCATGGGCTTGGCGTATCTCCCATCACCTGGTGTTCAAGGTTGTAGTGCGTTCCCCGGGATTTTGTTGCGGGCCGATTTCCGGCCGACATTCGTGGGTATCATAAAACAGTCAGGCCTGTCGGTGCCAACGCGGAACCCCAAACGGGCTGTTCATGCCGGTCTCAAGTTCAGACTTCCTGATCTCGTCGAGGTTATTCAATGATTACTCGGAATCCGGTTTGGCACTTTATTGATGTCATGTTCGTATGGGACCGCAAGAAAGGGACAGACTACGAAATAGCCAATAGCAGTAAAGGGCTTCCATGCTGCGTTACTGAGGCTATTTCGTCGTCAGTCCCTTTTTGCTCCGTCTTTTTGTTTGTTTTCCAGCGCCATGGGCATTTCCGACGAGATCAGGATATCTGAAGTTACCTTTTCGGTCTTTTCAAATCCCGTTTAATGCGCTGTTCCACCTCCTGGAACCGTGTATCATAGGCATCGTTTCCCTGCTTTACCGCGACAAAGTCTATGCGCGGGGACTGACGGTTGACCGCTCCCCAGGTGTATGCGTTGCGCATGGCCAGCAGGCGCAGTCCGGCACTTTGGATGGCGTCGCAAAGAAACTCCACGGCGTAGACGCGCTCTTGAGTGACCGAAATCCGACCGGTGTTTACGCGAACCCGTGTCTCGCAAATATGCTTTTTCTGGTTATAGGTGCTGCGCCAGGAACTCCTGAAGTTTCCATGGCGCTCCGTCCAAGATTCGTTGTTGAAATGGTCCGCTATCATTTTATGGGTGACCATGTCAAAATAGAGGATTCCGTCGGGCAGCAAGGCCTGCCGCAGCGACAGCAGGGCGGTGCAAATGTGGTCTTCATGCAAGAGGAAATTCATGGAGTCAAACAGGCAGGTGATGAGATGGAAAGTTTCCCTGAAAGGTAACGCGCACAAATCCGCCCGGGCGAGGTTCGCCAATCCCCTGCGTCTTTTAGCCACCTCCAGCATAGCCGCCGAGAGGTCGATCCCCGTGGAATGCCAGTCCGGGTGTCTCAAGTGCTCCATCAGGAGACCGGTGCCGCACGCCGCGTCCAGATGCATCAGGGGGCGCGGCAGCAGGGAGGCCAGGCTCTCCGCGATGTGGCTCCACCGCCCATAGTTGACATGTTCCATGATGGTGTCATAGTGCCCCGCGATGGGTGAGAACGGGTCACCGGCGCGGGAATTCAGCCTGTCGTTTTCTGGAGCCATAGTAGAAAGATTTCCGTGTTCGGGTCTATGACGGGTTTGTTCCGGTTGAAATGTACCTTCATGGCGGCCACATACCGTAACGCCGCGTCAAAACCCTGCTTGCGCAGGAGTTGCCGCGCCTCGGCGGCTTCTTGAAACTTGCGGCCCGGTTCGGCAAAATCGGCCACGTACAAGGCCTGTCCGAGGCGGCCGAGGCCTGGCCGGCCTGTGGTATGCCAGTAAATGGCCTCGTAAACCGTATCAGTGATGTCGAATTGCTCCCGGCACAGTTCCGCGGCCAGGGGACCATGCAGCAGGGCGGGTTTTTCCAGTTGACTCTCACTTATCGGCATGCGCCGCCTGCGGGCCTCTTCGAGAAACGTTTCCCGCTGCAGGTCACGGCAGTAGTCATGCAGGAGGCCGGCCGTCACCGCTTCATCATGGTCGAGGCACAGTGTTCCGGATAAGGAAGAGAGGTACTCCGCGGTAAAAATACTGTGGGTGACCCGCGGTCCGGGCAGGCGGTCGCGCAGTTCTTTAAGATAGGTCTTTGCACGGGGGCAGTCGGCTATGGGCATCGTTGATACAGCCTGTTTTGTTGTATGAACCGCGCCACGGCGGGAGGCAGCGCGTCTTCCGCGCTTTCTCCGCGCTGCAGCCGTGCCCGGATTTCGGAGGAGGCGAAAGGGTATTCCCGCATGGCCAGCATCTCGCAGTTTCCTTCCAGCATCGGCGGTAACGGCCGGGTGTTGCGGGGCCGTGGCGCGATGAGCAGTGACGCCAGGCGCAAAATTTCCCGGGGCGCATGCCACTTGGGCAGGTCCAGCGCGGAATCGTATCCCACGATAAAGAACAACGCCGCGCCGGGTGTCGCCTCTTTCAACGCTCTCAGGGTGTCGACCGTATAGGAAGGCCCCGGCCGATCCAATTCAATCCGGCTCAGTTCGAACCCGCTTTCTCCTTTCAGGGCGGCGGTAATCATGGCGGCGCGCATGTCCGCGGACGCCAGCACGGCTTCCGGCTTGTGGGGCGGCGCCGCCGCCACGACGAACAGGACGTTGTCGAGGCGCGCCTGCGCTTTCGCGGCCCGTGCGATGGCGAGGTGCCCGAGGTGGATAGGGTCGAAGGTGCCGCCAAAGACCCCTATGCGCGGGGTGTTATTCACGGACCTGGCCCGATCCGTGAATTACATACTTCAGGGTGGTGAGGCCTTCCAGCGCCATAGGTCCCCGGCAATGCAGTTTGCTGGTGCTGATGCCGATTTCGGCGCCCAGCCCGAACTCGAATCCATCGGTAAACCGGGTTGAAGCGTTCACATACACGGTCGCGCTGTCCACCTCGTCCAGGAAACGTTCCGCCATGGAATAACTGTCCGTGATGATGGCGTCGGAATGATGGCTGCCGTATTCGTTAATATGGCAGACCGCCTCCTCAAAGGAGCCGACCACCCGGATGGAGAGAATCTTGTCCAGGTATTCGGTGGTCCAGTCCTCTTCGGTGGCAGGGATACATTCGATAATCTGGCGGGTGCGCGGGCATCCGCGCAGTTCACAGCCGCCTTCACGCAGTGCGCGGGCGATATCCGGGAGCAGCAGGGGCGCCGCCGATTCATGGACCAGCAGGGTTTCCATGGCGTTGCACACGCCGGGACGCTGGAGTTTAGCGTTGAGCACGATGGACCGCGCCATAACCGGGTCGGCGTCCTCATGCAGGTAGGTATGGCAAATCCCGTCGAGGTGGGCCACCACCGGGATGCGCGACTCCTCGTAAATGCGCGCGATCAGGCTTTTGCCGCCGCGTGGGACAATGACGTCGATATACTTGTCGAGTTTGAGCATCTCGCCCACGGCGGCACGGTCGGTGGTCGTCACGATTTGCACGGCATGCTCCGGCGCGCCCGCGGCCGTTGCTCCTTTACTGAACAGTTCCGCAATGGCCATGTTCGAATGGATGGCTTCTGAACCGCCGCGCAGGATGGTGGCATTGCCCGCCTTAAGGCACAAGGCCGCCGCATCGGCGGTGACGTTGGGGCGGCTTTCATAAATGATGCCGACTACGCCCAGCGGTTGCCGGATACGCGCAATGCGCAAGCCGTTGGGATGGACATACTGGTCGGTAATATCGCCGACGGGATCGCGCAATGCGGCGACTTCTTCCAATCCCCGGGCCATGGCATCAATGCGTTTGTCGGTAAGTTCCAGACGATCGAGCATGGCGCCGGAAAGACCTTTGGCCCGGCCTGCCTCCAGGTCCAGGGCATTTGCCGCCCGGAGAAGTTCCCCGGACACCCGCAAGTCCGAGGCAATCATGAGAAGCGCCCTGTCCTTGACGGCGCGTGAAAGGGAACGGAGCGCATTGGAGGCGGTGCGCGCCCTGCGGCCGATTTGTTCCAATTCCCGGTGTAGTGTCATTGCGTTGTACTCCCGTTCAATAAGGTTTCAAGGACGGTTTCGGCATCGGGCCCGGTTTAAAAATCGATGGAATCGAGGCCCGGAATACAGGATTCGAGCGGTACCGTTTCAATATGACTTGCGCCCAGCCGGGCCAGCTCATAGCGTACGCGGGCCAGGGGAAGCGTTTGTCCGGCCGTGTTCATCTGAATGCTGAACTCGGTAAAATTTATGCCCTCATTCATCGTCGGCTCGTCCGCGAACAACCCGTTCTCCTCAAGATAACCGATGATGGGGGATACCGCATCCTTGCGGGCGTTAAACAGTATCAGCACCTTGTTTTCGGCGAATACCGCCCCGAACAAGTTCAGCAGAAACATGCGGGCCAGTTCGTATTTGACGGGGTTATCTTTCAATTTCGGGTCGGACCATATCCCCGTTTCGGACGTCATGACCGTTTCACTGATTTGGAGGCCATAATTTCGAATGGCGCCGCCGGTCTGGGTGATTTCAAAGCCGAAGTCCACACCGCCGTTGAGTACCTTGGCCTCCGTCTTTCCCCACGATTCATAAACTACGAGGCCCTTCTCGATTTTCGGCGGAGTATTGTATTTCTGGACCGAAAATGCGTTCCACTCCGTGCCGTAGCCAAGGGCGTCCTTTTTCTTCTGGAACCAGTCTATGGCGATATAAGGCATTTCGGAAACGACCCGGATGACGTTTTTCTCCCGAAGCAGGGCGGCAAGCCACTGGTCGAACGAGGTTTCAGGCGACAACGGCGCGTTGATGACCACGATGCGCACCCGCCCCCGCTGAAGGGACAGGGTCTTGTGCAGAGTGATTTCCTGCGCATATTCATAGCGGTATTCCAGGATGCGTTCCGTAATCCAGTCGTCTCCGGCAATCGCGATATCCACCTCGTGCAGGGCAAGTTGGGCACCGAATTCCTGGGGACGGCCGTCCCACCCGAACAGCATGGAATGGAGAGGGAAGATGGTCGGCCCGCCTTCTTCATATCCTTGGGTCGGGAATCCTGCCGCTTTCAACAGGGTCACCAGGTTCCCGCCGCGCTTGGGATCAGCCAAAGACCCCGCCGGCATGCCTATAATCAGTTTGTCGTTCATCGTCTATTCCTTTTAATGATTGCGGCCTGGCCGCGTTCAGGGATACAACCGCAGGCATGTCCATCCCTCAGCGGCCCTGCTGTACAAGACACGGTCGTGCAAGCGGTATGGCTTTTTCAGCCAGAATTCCATCGTCTCGGGGATGACCCGGAATCCCATCCAGAACTCTGGTCTCGGTACGGGCCCGAACAGAAACCGGGTCACAGTACGGGCGAGGCGCCGCTCCAGTGCCATGGGCGCCTCGATCGGTTGCGACTGTTTCGACGCCCACGCGCCCAAACGGCTCTGTCGCGGGCGTGTGGCAAAGTAGGCGTCCGCCTCCTCCGCGCTTACCAGTTCCACGGGGCCCCGTATCCGTACCTGCCTGCCCAGGGGCATCCAGTAAAAACACAACGCGGCGCGGGGGACCGCCCGTAATTGCGCCGCCTTCGGGCTGGTCATGTTGGTATAGAACACAAACCCGCGTGCGTCATGATTTTTTAACAAGACCTGTCGCGCATCCGGATAGCCCTGTTCGTCCGCGGTGGCCAGCGTCATTGCGGTGGGATCATCAATATCCTTGCATGCCGCCGCCTCACCAAACCATCGCTCAAACAGGACAAAGGGATTCTCTTCATTTTCAATAGCCAATGGGGGAAAACTCCGGGACAAATGGGGCGTCAGACGAACTGTTTCATATAGGCAAGGCTTTTGGTGGCAATGGCCTCCGGCCCGGGTTCAAACTTGAAAACCTCCACGGACACATACCGGTTGTACTGGATGTCGCGTAATGCCTGAAATATGGGCCCAAAATCCACATTTCCCCAGCCGGGGCCGTGATAATTGGGGTCATTGGCATGATAATGACGCAGGTAGCGGGCGTATTTCCGGATGACGGTCGGGCGGTCCTCTTCCAGGAAAGACATGGCCTTGGTGTCCAGAAGCAATTGAAAGTTCGGGTGGTTTATCGCCTCAATCAGTTCCACCGTCTGTTCCGGAGTGTAGCAAAAGTTAGTTTCCCAGTGGGTCAGCTGTTCCATGCAGATGGTGACACCACGTTTTTCACAGGCAGGCAGGGCCGCTTCAAAGATTTCCCGTGCATACCCGAACGCCTGGTTGTAGGTAACATTCCGGCCGATGTTGCGCTGCTGGGGAGAACCGAACACAAGGACCTTGCCGCCGATATCGCCGCAAAAATTCACCAGATCCGTCAGATATTTTGCCGTAAAGGCGCGGGTCTCGGGTTCCGGATGGGTAAGGTATACGCCCTCGGGCCCGACAAACACCCAATGAATCCCCAATATGTCCAAGTCCGCGGCCTCCGCGTGCCGCACCAGCGCCGCGCGGGTGGAAGCGGGGATATCATAGACATACTGGGACAGGGTGAACGGCGCCACCTCGAGACCGTCATAGCCGGTTTCCTTTACAAAATTGATGGTGCGCTCGACATCGTTCCATCCCTTGAAGATTTCACTGCAAATTCCAAATTTCACCGGAACAACTCCCGCCATAGACAAGCCCGGGCGCCGCGGCGCCGCTATCTATGGGTTATTTTTCCATCCTGAATTGGTTTTTATCCTGATCATACACATACACACGATTGCCGCCGGAGCGCTTGGCAAGATACATCATTTCATCGGCGAACCGGATGAAAGACTCGGCCGTGGTATCCCTGTGATAGGTCATCAGGCCGACGCTGAGGGTACAGCGGTCAAATTGCCGCGCTTCGAACGAAGTCCGGATGCGTTCCGCAATATTGCGGGCGTGTTCCAGACCCGTTTCAGGCAGAATGATGGTAAATTCATCGCCGCCATACCGGCAACCGATATCCACGTATCCGCGTGTGGACTCGCGAACCACTGCGCCGATGGCCTGCAGAACGCGGTCGCCGGCAAGGTGACCATGCGTGTCATTATATTCTTTGAAGTGATCCACATCAAACAGAAGAAGGCTTAGCGGGTGATTCTGCCGGTGTGCCCGCTCAATTTCGATGGTAAGGCGTTCATAAAAATAGCGCTGATTGAACAGTCCGGTCAGGTCATCCGTAATCATTTTTTCCTTCAGCGCATTCTCCAGATGTTTCTGTTCGGTAATATCCTTGCAAATCATCAGAACGGAAAGGGCCTTACCTGCCGGGTTTCGCACCTGGGACAGGGACGCCATGACCGGGATAAACCTTCCGTCCTTGTGAAGCAATTCCGTTTCGTAATTCTGGATGGGACCCTTGTCCAGGATTTGCTGCAGTTGGCGTGCCGCGCTCGCGCCGCCGCGCAACAGTTTTTCAAGAGGAACGCCCATCAGCTGCGAGGGTACATAGCCAAGCATATGGGTCACCCCCTGGTTCACGTAGGTGATGTGCAGGTCCGTACTGGTGGTCAACACTGAATCCACGGAACTGTTCAGCAGGTTGTCCAGGTAATGGCGCATGCGCTGCAGATGCCGGTTTGCTTTTTCGAGGTCCAGGGTTATCTTGTCCACCTTTTCCTGCAACCGGTGAAACATAGTTTGGGTTTCTTCTGCCAGATGCCGTCGCTCAAGAGCC
This sequence comes from Candidatus Hydrogenedentota bacterium, assembly GCA_022706235.1. GTDB lineage: Bacteria > Hydrogenedentota > Hydrogenedentia > Hydrogenedentales > CAITNO01 > JAAYBJ01. The sequence continues at coordinate 8,908 of JAKJCY010000036.1, forward strand.
TTTTTGAGAGCGAAAGACAGCGTTTCCCTTGATACAGGTTTTTGCGATACCTCCGCAGCGCCTTCGCGCAGCGCGGCAAGGGCCGCGTCCGGGTCCGAGGCGTCGTACAGGGCCAGACAGGAGGTTCCGGGAACGTTTTCGACAATTTGCCGTATCAGGGCGAGACCGTCGCCCTGATACAGGCTCATATCCGCCACAAACACGTCAATCGAACCGCGTTCCAAGAGAGAAAGTGCCTCTTCCCGGTCGGACACCCACTCGACTTCATAGACGCCGCCGGGCAATATCCCGGTGATTTCCGCTTTGTGGTTTCCATCATCCAGCCATAGTATTCGATTGGCCACTAGTCGTCCCTATCCTGGCACGGTAAAAAAAAGACGCGCACACACCTTTTATGCGTGCTGCACTCGCCGTATGACCGCCTGACCGGTGCCTGTCAAACAAACTTGACTACGCAGATGGCGGCAATAATCGACCCGATGACAATGGCATATTCCAACGTGCCCGGCAGCTTGCTTGCGTCAATTTCTTTGCTTCCCAGCCCGCCTTCTTTCTGCGCGAGATCCTGGTCCGCGGCTGTACTGTCATCCTTCGCCTGGGCCTGCTCGACAATACAAAACAGCAGGCATACAAAGAGGACCAGTACGGCCATGTGAAAATTACGTTGTTTCATCAGCTATAACACTCCTTTCTTCTGTCAACTTATAGCATTCCTGCATAATTATGATACCTGCTTTTGCCTTCTTATGCAACAAAATAACGGCGGAGGCCTTTGTTCGCAGACACGTCATGGTGTTCCTGTACGTGTAGTAGACCCCGGTGGAGATTTTACTCTCCGGCAGCTGCAATTACGTCCGAAATAGTGGGGTTAATCTCCTTCGCCCGGCGCAGGAGTTCTTCGGCCTCATCGGTACTTCCAATAGCGTTGAGGGTCGCACTCAGGAAGTACAGGGGCACAGCGGCCTCGGGATGCTGCGCCACGATAGCTTGCCATTCGGCTAACATGGTTTCATGGGGAGTCTGCATGTTGCTCATCAGGTCATGAAATTTCAGGGCGGAAACCGGAGATTCCGGTTTCTGGAGAAGTACGTCCCGGTAAGCGTTCATCGCTTCTTCCTGATGGCCTTGCGCTTCGTAGATCTCGCCCAGATGCACTTGGGGCCATAAATCTGTAGGCGACAATTCCAGGGCGGTCTTGTAAAGGAGAATTGCTTCTTCCATTTTTTCTTGACCTGTAAAGGTCGCCGCGATTTCTCCGAGACGTTTACTGATATCACTGACCTGCTCTGGATGTTTTTGGGCGATATCCCGCATTGCGGCCAGGCCTTCATCCCTATTTCCTGTACGAACCTCCAGCATCGCCAGGTGATAGGCAGCCTGCTCAGCTTCCGGGTTATGGTTCAATGTTCTCCTGTACGCATCGCGTGCATCATCCAGTTGCCCCAGGCATTCCAATGCCATACCCAAATAGTAGTTTGGAACGGCCGCTTCCGGATGGGCGCCCGAGAGGACCTGCCACTCGGCCAGAATCGCTTCCGGAGGGGTGTTCATCTTGACCAATAGGTTCTGCAGTTTTTCGGCGCTGACCGGGGATTCCGGTTTTTGTAACAGGACCTTTTTATAGGCTTCCCGGGCGGCGTCATTCTTGCCCTGATTTTCGAAAATTTCCCCAAGATACACCTGGGGCCAAAAATCTGTCGGTGAGATTTGGAGCGCCACCCTATACAAATCAGCAGCCTTGTCCATTTTCTCCTGGTCCACAAAAGCCGCCGCCCGTGTACTGCATTCGTCGGCGACAAAAACAGCCATCGCCGTATCAGCTTTAGTTGCCCGAACCAGCAAGTCCGTCCCATGTTCCGAATTGCCGGAGTCCAGTTCGAGCAAACCAAGTTTGAACAGGGCGGGTGTGTAGTTCGGATCCTGTTCCAGGGCACGCCGATACGCTTGTTCTGCCTCTTGGATATTGTCTTCCCGTTCAAAAGACCCCGCGAGGCACACCCACCGCAGCGCGGATTCGGGATGCGTCCGGGTTTGTTCCTGCCAGAAAACAGTACCGCGAGTTTCCCGGTTCCATGTATCCAACAGGACAGCGATCTGTTGCAGCATCGAATACAGGTCCGGCGCCGGACTCTGGTCCGCAATCTTCAGGTGGAGTTCCACCGTCGGTCGGTCACCGGGCAATGCCTCAAGTATATCCGCAACCTTCCAGTCCTTATATTCGCCATACAGCGCACTCACCAGTTCCCGTAAAGCATCCGCCTGTGCGGCGGCCGCTTCCGGAAATCTTTTCAGGGCTTCCTTCAGCCCGTCCAGCACACAGGAATAGTAGTTCGTGTCTTCCCGCAAGGAACGCATGTACGCCGTTATGGCCGAGACATCACCCTCATGTCGGAGTATTTCGCCCAGCATGCATTGACAGGCGCCTTCTGGAATTTGATGGCGCCGTGCCTGGGAGAGGAGTTGACGCGCTTCTTCCAGGGCGTTCCGACGGAGCAGAAGCGGCGCCAGCCCCAGATAGGCGCGTTCATCCTGTGGATAGTACTTGAGCAAATTCCGGTACAAAACTTCCAGTTTGTCGTAGTCATCACGAAAACGAAGGTTTTCGGCATACCTATGCTGGAAGGAAGGGTCAAACGTGTAGCGTTCCGCCAAATGGCGCAACAGTTCATACACCTCGTCATTTCTCAGGTGGGGTACGCTGCCCAGGCATTGAATAAACTTGTAAGCAATCTGGATATCTTCCGTTCCTTTTTTAACGATTTCATACAACAAGGTAAATTGCCTGACATAATCAACAGGAATGGTATGAGAACGAATATCCTCCAATTCCGCCTGCAGCGTATCGGTGCAATCCATGCCATGTTCCCGGCTTTCCCGTATTAATGATTCCAAAGTGTCTTCATCAAGATGTTCGGTGTAGCCGAGTAGTTCCAGGATATCGGCCAATTCAGGGATTGGTGTGTCCCTGGCCTCATGCTGCCGCACCCAGTCCGGCATTTTCGGACACATCTGTTCAAAAAAAGCCCGGGCCAGCACATACATGCCCGAGGGGCGTAGGTGACAGCCGTCCGCGAAAGACTCATCGCCCGGGGTGGCGTGGGGCGCGGCCGCTTCCAGGGCAAACCGGCCGTCCACGAGAACCACGTTATGGCCCTTGTGGCCGTTTACCGCCTTTCGAATGGTAGCGTTGAAGGCGTGTTTCGCCCGCACCCAGGTGAAAGAATCAAGTTCCAGGGCCTTGTCATACAAGAGATGCGCCCCCTCGTGATCACCCAGCGCCCAGCGGCAGGTGGCCTGCCGAAAAAAAAGGTAGGGGCTGGATTTCGTAATGGTTTCCGTGTTCGCATAAAGGTGCAGGGCTTCTTCCCATTGGCCGTTAGCCTCCAGGGATTTTCCCGTGAGAAGGTTGTTTTCAAATTCACGCTGTTTGTCTCCTGAAAGAGCATCCCAAATCAAGTCCGGTTGAGGCGGCCAGTGGCGCAGATTGGCGCCCAGCGTGCTGACGAACACCTCGGCGTCCGCCTCCGCGGCGGCATGGAACATATCCCGCAGATTGTATTCATAATTACGCCAGACGTGAGACAGGCGCGGGTCTTCCGGGGATACATCCTCCGGTATGCCTTGATTTTCGGGTTCCGTGTTTTTTCCTCGGGCAGCTTTGTCCAGCCACTGCCCCAGTCGAAACCGGCGCATTCCCTGGTGCAGCCGGATTTCCAGCGGGGTCATTACCCGGCCCCGGCGTGCTGTATACCCCGTAACCAGACCATAAGGCCCGTGCACTTCGTTGTTGCCCATATAAATGACATAGGCATCGGGATGCATCCGGGCGCAGTCCCGGGCGAGGGGCCGCATGATCGAGGAGTTCAGGCCGGCATTCGCCAGGTTGTATACTTCGAAACGCACTCCCGGAAAGCGTCTCAGCAACATGACCTGCAGCATCTGCGAAAAGGAAGTACTGTGCATCCAGCCGGCGGCCGCCGAACTGCCGAACACAAAGATACGATAGGTCCCCGGTTCCTTTCCTTCGGGAATGGCGAACTCCACAGGAATATTTCCCGTGTCCACGGGGCGGCTGAACAGGTGATATAGATTTTCCAGATTACAGCGATAGATGCGGCCCCGGTCCGTATTCAAGACCTGAAAGGGTGCGGTATCCATACCGTAGCCCGCGGCGCGCAGGCCCAGTTCGAGTCCACCCAGAAGCAGCAAGGGGATGATGCACCAGACAAAGAGCAGCATGGCAGTGCGCCGCCATAGGCGCCTTGGCTGTGGTGGAAAATGATGCACGTTCTTGGACACGTTAAGTTCACCGGTATTGTTTATCGGTTTATGAAAACGGTAGCGTGGACACTCTATTGTGCCTGTAAAATAAAGGCAAATACCAGCAGACGTAAAGAATACAAAACCATAGCCTTTTGGAAAAGGCCGACGGTCTAAATAGGTCTGAAGGATTTAACAACATTCGGATACGAAAACCTGACCATCGCTAACGCGGGTGTTACCTGAAACCCAAGAAAAATAACAGTACCTGAGCAAAAAACGGGACTGCCTCTGGCGCACGAAAAAACTATGAACATTGTACTCATCCTGAACCGCGCCGGTGGCTGTCCCGGATTTTTTGCGGGCATGGTGTATAGAGCCGTCCATTCATCTTCTTGTTTTTTACAGTGCTTATGAACCGATAAGACCGTGTATTGAAGCATTCGTCATGATAAACTACTATTATGTTTGACACAACGGCCACACTACATTAAGGAATGTTTCCATGATGATTACTTCTCCAAGTGAATCTTCAGTGCCGCCACAGGCTTCTTCAAAACGGGGATGGGTCCGGGCAATAAGCGTGGTGCTGTTCATCCTCGTCATCCTGTGCTGTGTTTTTGCGGCGGAACTGGCGGGACGGGCCTATATCACCCGGATATCGGGACGCATGCCGGTGGACTTTTCGGCCTATCAGACAGACCATATTCATCAGTATGACAAGGAACTCGGCTGGGTGATGCGTCCCAATGTGGACGTGACCCTGCCGAAGTACCGGCTCACCACAAACAGCCTCGGCCTGCGCAACAAGGAACTGCGCGATTTGGAAGGACAGGTGCGCATATTGGCGCTGGGGGATTCGCGCACCTTTGGCGAAGGCGCGGACAATGACTCTACCTGGCCCGCGCTGCTGGAAACAAAACTGAATGACTACAAACCCGGCCACTTCGAGGTGATTAATGCCGGTGTCTCCGGCTACAACGCCTTTCAAGGCCTGCGTTATCTGGAAACGCGCGGTATAAAACTAAACCCCAACCTTGTCATCTGCGCCTTTGGCGTCAATGAGTGGGGGAAGGTGGAACCGGGCGGCGCCGGGTGGCTGGAATGGGAAGACCTGAGTTCCCAATGGGGCATCGAAGCCTTGCTCCGCGGCGCCATTAAGGGCTGCATGGCCATGATACACAAGCCCCCTTTGGGCCCGCGTGAATTTCGCATGAGTCCCGGGGAGTATACGGACACGCTGGATTGCATTGGTAAACTGAGCCGGAGCCATGGGTCGGCGTTTTCCGTCCTGTATCTTCCTTCCGTTCCCGAAATAGGCAACACGGATATTTTCGGGATAAGACGATTGAGTGAAGGTATTGCCGGGTATTGTTTTGCCGCCTATTGGGATCCCACAGAAGCATTTTCCGTTCCCGCCGAAAAAGACTATGTAGACCCCTTTCATTTCACTGCCTCGGGGAACGCCCTGATTGCGTCATATCTTTTCGAGAAGATTACCACCGAGGCGCTATTTTAAGAGGTTGTGAGACTACAGTCAGACAATTGCAGCCAGTTCCTTTTATGAAGGGTCCGCCCCGGAGACGGGCGTAATGATTTCCACGCTGGGGTTGGCGTCGGGGTGTTCGGGAGAAGGCCCCTGGACAAGCACGGCAAGACCGTCTTCCTGCAGGCCATGGTGATGCACCCAGTTCCGGGCGAAAGCACTCCAATCCCGGGCGTTCACCTGTTCACAGCAGGGATGCACGCCGTAAGAGAATTGCAGGCCCTGGCACACGCCTTCTTCAGGGCTGACCGCCGCGATCCAGAGGGGCAGTTTGAAACGGGATACCATCCGTGCGGTATGCCCTGAGGCTGTGGGCACGATAACAGCTGCAGGGTGCAGGCTGTCCACGGTATGATTGATGTTTCTGGAAATAAAATCCGTTAGACCGGTGTCGCCGTTCCGTTCATAGGCTGACTGGGTCTCCCAGGCGGTTTCAGCGGGCCGGTGCGGTTCCGTACTGGCGGCGATGCGCGACAGCATCTCAACAGCCTCCACGGGGAACTTGCCCATGGCGGACTCTTCGGACAGCATCACGGCGTCCGTGCCGTCCAGAATGGCGTTGGCCACATCGGTGACCTCCGCGCGGGTGGGGCGCAGGCGGGTTACCATGGAATCCAGCATATGCGTCGCCGTGATGACGGGCTTCCCGAACCTGTTCGCCTGACGCGTCAGTCTCTTCTGGACGATCGCGATGGTTTCAAGGGGTATTTCCACGCCGAGATCGCCCCGGGCAATCATAATGCCGTCGGCCGCCTTGATGATGGCATCGGTACATTCCAACGCCTGGGAGCGTTCGATTTTTGCGATGATAAAGGGTTTCCGCCCCAGTGCGGCTGCCGCGTCACGAACGGCGGCGATATCGGCCGGACCTGCCACAAAGGACTGGCTCACGGCATCCACGCCGTTGTCCAACGCAAATTTCAGGCATTCCTGATCATGCTCCGTAAACGCGCTGATGCCCAGGTTGATGCCCGGCAGGTTCACTCCTTTTCGCGCGCGCAGGTCGCCGCCGACCAGCAGCCGGCAGGACACGTCATTGCCGGATGCGTGAATCACCTCGAGATGGATGATGCCGTCGTTGATAAACAGGTGATCGCCGGGTTTGACGGCACGGGGCAAGGACGGCAGACTGACGTGAACGCGCTGCGCGTTGCCCATGATTTCCTCCGTCGTCAGCACCAGCGTTTCGCCTTGGTTCAGAGGTATCGGCTCCTGTTCCAGCAACCCCACCCGTATCTTTGGCCCGGGAAGATCCGCCATGATGGTGAGGCGCCTGCCTTCCTGCCTTGCGGCGACACGTAGGCGCTCGATAATCCTTCCATGCCAGTCAAAGGCCCCGTGGGAAAAGTTCAACCGCGCGATATTCATTCCGGCCCGAAGCAGGCGGGACATGACGTCAACGGACTCCGAGGCGGGACCGATGGTGCATACAATCTTGGTTTTATTGCTGGGGAGCATGACCGTGTTCCTCCGGGAAAGAAAAGAAAGACAAGGCGCTTAAGCCGATTTCGCTGACAATTTATTACGAGTTTGAAAATACTGGGATCGCCGCCATCCCTGGCGGCTGGCACGGGCAAGATAGACTACAAAATTATCCTTGCCGACAAGGATGCCAGCGTTCCTAGTAGTACAATAGTCTAATGGTTGCGCCGAAGGCGCCTCTTCTTCCGGGCGAACTCCCGGACGAAGCCTAGTCACTTACTGACGATACTGGTATATCATAGTTGCGGCACGCCATAAAAATCGGATACAAAACTTGACTATGGGCGCGAAACAAGTTACAGTGATTTCATGAAAACAATACCATGGCACACAATCGGGATGATACTTACTTTAGCGGCGATGGCGCAACCGGCTTTTGGCGCGGAGGCGTCCGTGCCCGTTTTGCGATGGCCGGCGGTTGCCGGGATCAACTATCCCGCGGAACCCGAGCAGTTGTTAAGCACCGTCCGCGATTTATACCGGCAGGCCGATGTTCCCGAGGTGCCCTTCCGGCTGGCTGCGGTGGTGGCATCGGCCGCGCCCTATAAACTGGCGGGCGGGGTCAGTGCCCATGCGTTTAAATCCCTGCAGCCGGGGCAATATGAACGGGTGATTGTCATCGCTCCCGGCCATGGCCCCATGTTTGAAAACTGTTCCATTCCCGCTGTGGACCTCTTTCTCACCCCGCTGGGGCCGGTTTCCCTGGATGCTGCCGCCGTGCGGAGCCTGCTGTTTTCTCCCCTGTTTCATTCCCACCAGGTGAATTACCGGCTCAAGAAGCCGGGAGAACGCATTCACGAGTATGAGTTCTCCATCGAATCCATGCTTCCCTACTTGCAGGAGCGCCTCCTTGAATTCCAGCTGGTGCCCATCCTGGTGGGTGACTTGCGCAATCCCGAGGGAGAAGTGAATAAGAATTCCGTCAAAGCCATTGCCGAAACCATACAGTCCGTGATCAACGAACGTACGCTGGTCGTTGTTGCCTCGAGCTTCACCCACTACGGCGCCGACTATGGCGAAGTGGTGTTCAAGGAAAATCTGGAAGAGAACATCGCCCGTCTCGATCGGCTCGCCTTTGAATCTCTTCTCGCCCTGGACATTGACGGGTTCCGCGCCTACCTCAAGGAGACAAGCAATTTCATAGACGGCAAAGACTGCCTTCAACTGTTGTTGTGCCTGTTGCCCGCCAATGCCCAAGCCCGGCTTCTGGCGTATGATACTTCCATGACGAAGACGGGAGAGAAAGATCGGTCCGTCAGCTATGCGGCGATGGTCTTTCACGACCCTGCAAAACCCGCGCTGTCGCCGCAGCTGGACAAAGTCCGTCCCCTGGTTCTGCGCCGTCCGGAAGCGAAACCCGTAACGCCGGAAGGGGAATCCCAGGATAACCTGCCCGCTGTTCCGGCAACACCGACGGCGCCTGCGCCGCCCTCTCCTGAAAAGAAAGAAGGCGAGTCCTGATCGTTTCCGGCGGGCTGGACGGCGCTATACCCGCGCCTTTATCCAGGTGATGACCTCGGCCATGAATTCCTCTTTTTCCAGATCATTGAATAATTCATGGTAGCCGTCCGGGAAAATACGCAAGGTTTTGTCTTCCGCGCCGGCCTTCTCGTGAAGCAGTTTGCTGCCGCCGGGAGAAACGACATGGTCCGCCCCGCCGTGCAGCACCAGCATCGGGGGAGTTATCCGGGCAGCATCGGCTTCAATGGTCTGGACCATCCGATAAAATTCGCCCGCCGTGTGCGCGGCGACACCGCCGTGATAGCACAAGGGATCCTGGTCGGCCGCTTCTATCACTGCAGGGTCGCGGCTGAGGCCCCGGTTGTCCACCTTGCTGATTGGCAGGCAGGGAAGCGCCTTGGCAATGATCGGGCCCAGGGCAATGAGAAACTTGGGCACATCTTCGCTGAACGCCAGGAATGGGCTGCTGAAAACAAGGCCGCGCACCTGCAGCGCGCGGGTCTCCGCATAGCGCGCCAGGACCATGCCGCCCATACTGTGGCCCATCAGGAACAGGGGTGCATCCGTCAGGGTTCCCTTGATGTGTTCCAGGAACGTGTCCAAATCGTCCAGAAAATCCTCAAAACACGGTATGTAGCCGCGCTTTCCCGGGGAATGCCCGTGCCCGCGCTGATCGTAGGCGTAGGTGGCAATCCCGGCGAGGCAAAACTGGTCCATGGTCCAGGCATAGCGCGTGCTGTGGTCGCCGTAACCATGCACAATGACGACCTGCGCCAGGGGAGGCGCTTCGGGGAGCACACGCCGTTCATACAGGCGCACCTGTGGTGCTGCGTCAAACCAGTCTTCTTTCATCATGGTGTCAGATCTCCTCTGCGTTGTCGCGGAATATCCGTGCGGGGCTATTCCTGTTTCAGGGTCAACTTGAATCCGTTGCCGGTCATGATGGCGTCATCGGCGACAGGCACCTCGCCCGATTCCGGTGTCAGCACCGCGTGGTTCGTGGGCTCCAGGATGTCGCGCCGGATATCGATACCGGGCACCACCCGCGCCAGTTCCAGGCCGCGCGTGGTAAGTTTGAAAACGCCCACATTGGTGATATAACTGATTTGCTGCCCGCGCTGCAGCGCCAGTCGGCCATTAAAGGTAATTTCCCGCAAGGCCCTGGCCAGCTTGATTTTGCCCTGTTTACGAATGTGGACCTGCCCGTTTTCCAGGGCCAGGTCCCCGCCGAACATCCAGCTGGCCACAAAAAAGACATGCTTCGCGTTGATACTGAAATCAATGAAACCGCCCGGGCCGACGTAATGCAGCGCGCCATCCCCCCGTTTGGATACGTTTACATTGCCCGCAGCGTCGAATTCGAGCATGCCCAGAATACTGGCGTCGAGGTGTTCGTAGCACAGGTGAAAGATTTGGGCGGAACTGAGAATCTTTTCCGGGCATACCCCCGCGCCAAAGAAAACACCGGGCGCAGGCAGGCCGCCCAAAACACCGCTTTCGCTGAAAAAACGGACCGGGTTGGACCCCTTGGCTTCATGGATAAGACGGCACACCTCCTCCGGCAATCCGATGCCGATATTGACCAGGCTGCCCGCCTTCACGTTTTCGGCGAACTGGGAGGCGGCCAGGCGCGCAAGCGCGTAATCCACCGGGCTGCGGCGCGGCGTGATTCCGAGTGTTTGATTGATAAACTTCAGCCGCGCGATCCCTTCATCCACGGACACATCGCTGTTCAGCGTAAACATGGGCCAGCGCCGGAGGTGTTTGACAGCGGCCGCCTGTTCCGTGCCCGGGTATACGACCACGGCGTCGACCGCATCGGCGGGCAAAAACACCTCGTCGTACCCCTCTTCCACCACCTCCGCCACATTGGCGATGACCAGTCCCCCGTTGCGACGTGCCGCCCGGGCAATCTCCATGCTTTCCCCGATCATGGCGCAGTGCTTGATATAGATATTGCCCTTGCGGTCGGCAGCCGGAGCGTTGAAAACGGCCACGTTGATTTTGGGCAGGCGGTACCGCAACCGGTCGCCTTCGGTAGCGACCCATTGTTCCGTGCCGGTCCCGGCAACCGGCGTGCCGGTGCCGACCCGCGGGTCCAGGAACGTGCCCAGACCCGTTTCCGTCAGCAGCGAATCCTCGCCGCGCCCCTGGGCTTCGATAAGAAAGGCCAACACGCCCTGGGGCAGGCACTGCAGCTCGGCTTTACCCTGGTCGGCCAGGCGCAGAATGGACTTGAAGGTTTCCATATGTCCCGCGAAGAGGCGGGTGCACAACCCTTCGAGGCCCAACTCCTCCAGGGAACCCGGTGCGCGGCCGCGTGCGCCCTGCCCGCCTATCACCATCACGGTGATATTCCTCGGATGCCCCGTTTCCTGAAACAGTACCCGCATGGTCCGGTAGATGATGGACGCCCACTGGTTGCCGCCCAGGCCGGACACCGCCAGAATTGCCCCGTCCGGAATGCGTTTCACGGCATCGCGCGGGCCCATGAATTTGGGATTGTCCGGCAGGGTGAATGCATAGTTCGTGTGAAAGATGTTGCGGGTGGCCAGCCAGCGCGCAATGAAATACAACAGGTCGATCTTGGTCAGGACGTTCATGCGGTTTCCTTTCTCGTGCCGGCGGCCTTGCCTTGCGGAAAGCATAAACGTAATCCATTGGCAAAGTAAAGCCGAACGCTGAAAGTGCAGTGTCGTCCGCGCCGTGCCGCTGGAAAACCGGGCGTCAAATATGAAAGAATAGTGTCCAGAAGCGCCTGTAGCTCAGGAGGATAGAGCATCTGCCTTCTAAGCAGAGGGCCGCTGGTTCGAGTCCAGCCAGGCGCGCCATTTAAAAATCACGTTTTACCCCTGTAAACATTGAATAAAATGCGTGTTTGGCATGTTGAACAACTGGTAAACCCTATCCTGTATGCTGTGCCACAATGTGCCCTTGCTTTACCCAAAACGCCTCATGTGTGACAAGTATAAGTACAAGTGCGCACGGCCCCCTTTTTCGAAAAGTTGCTTGGCGCTGCAAGATTCGTTTCTAACCATGTTCGCTTGCAGGGCAGGAGGCGTGTTTAGCAGGTGTGTTACGAAAGTGCAACTTGCAGCACATTCGTGAGCGAAGCTGTCTTTCGCGACCGATGACGTTTAGTAAAGCCCTTACCGGTATACCGCGAAAAAACCGGAATGACGTAGGCTTGGTCGTGATAGGATGGACAACAAGGCTTTGAGACGGAATCGATAGTTGTTTTCATGAGGCTCCTTTTAGGAGCCCTCCTCATGCCACCGGCTCTGCCCGTGTTTATTCTGGCAAGGTGTTTTCGCAGGCAGGGCAACCGAAAACGCTTATTTGGTTTCGGTGACAGACTGATTAAGGTTTTGGCGCCGTTCCGGCATCTGGGTATCCAGGGTTTCCCGCAGCAGTTCCAGTTTCTCGCGGAGGCTGTAAGGCGTGTAGACATAATCCTGTTCGAACTGGAAACCGAGGCGGGAATCACGGGAGGCGGCGAGGAGCGCCAGGTCGGTTCGTTCTATCTCTTCGCGTAACAGAGCTTCCATCCGGTCCAGGAGTGCTGTCGCCTTTCCCGGATCCTGTTCGGCCTCCTGCTGAAGGCGGAGGTCTTCAAACTCCAGGATGGCCGCATCACTTTGCATCATGCGCTGCAATTGTTCCGCAACGACCACTTCCCGGACGGCCTGCTCGCGTTTGGCTTCCGGGCTTTCCAGGGCCGCGGCGCGGTAGAGTTTCAAGCCCCTTTCCATTTGGTCCGCGGCCCGGCGCAGGTACTTGAGAAAGACCGGCAGCAGTTTTGTTTCCGGTCCGACCACCACGCCGGTGGCGCCCCGGGCATAGTTTTCCGCGGCGTTGGTCTGATTGGTGAAATCGGGATAAAAGACCATGCGCGTGACGGTGAAAGGCCAGCAGGGATTGATCTGTGCGCCCAGGTATCCCTTCCACTTGTCGAAATCGGTCCAGGAATACTGAAATGTCACCGTGCGTAGCGGCGGTTCCTGCAGAAAAATGGGATTGCCGACGGCGTTGTTGGTGCCGAAATTGGGGCCCGTATCGGGCACGAGGCGGATGGCCTCGCTGAAGTGTTTCCATGCCTGGAGTACCCTATCCCGATTCGTCGTTCCGAAATAACGTGCGGCATGGGCGCCCAGCAGTTCCTCGAAGGGCGGTGCGCCGGTCCAGCAGGCCCAGGCCCGCAGATGGGTCATGAAATTGGGCGTGTAGCCGGAGCTCCAGCTCTCCAGCGTGCCGTTCACCCCGTGCTTCTCCAGCGCCTCATACCGTTCCTGCCACTGGTAGGGGAAGGGGAGATAGGGGATCGTGCCGTATTGCCACGAGGCAAAGGCGTCGGCCTTGCTGTAGACTTTCATGCCTCGCTGCCGCGCCTCGTCCATCTGGGCTTCGGTCACTTCGGCGGGACCGATTTGGTTCAGCGAATAATCCCGGAGGTATCCCTGCATGCCGTCCAGTTCGAAACTCTTACCGTTCTCCCAGGTGAGCAGCGGTATGGAGTCGGCGGGCAGTTGCCGGATGAAATACCGTTTCATGTCGGCGTTTTGCGGCCGGAAATCAATGTTGTACTCCCAGGGCAGCACCTCGATGGCGGGATTCACGGCGTGGCATTCCTCGGCCACCACGGCGACGGCCCGGCTCCAGTTGCGGGCCCAGTCCTCCACGATCTCCCGGCTCGCGCCGTGGTAACCGCCCCATTGTTTGTACCAGAAGCCTTCCGTCAACAAGATGTATCCCCGGATGTCGGGGAAGTTTTTCAGAATATCCCGCATCAGCAGCCGGAGTCCTTCCTCGCTTTCCGGGGTGCCCATATACCGGTAGATGACCGGCGCGTACACCTTCAGCCCGTAGCGGGCCGCCCGGTCTATCACATCCCGCAGCCGGGCGGGATCCTGTCGGCGGGTAAGGAACAGCATGCGTCCGTAGAACTCGGTGGCGGTGTCCGCCGCGGTGGCGTCTCCATTCGGATTGGCGTAGCATGAGGCGAAAATGCCGTCGAAACCGTCGTGGGCCAGGTTGGCGAACAGGTTGTCCGGCCATTGCATCCAGCCCATCCAGGAATGGACCATGCGCGTGTCGTAGAGGCTGTGTCGCACCGTCTGCAGGTCTTTGGGAAGAAACGGCCCCCCGCGCAGGTTCATCCTGGCTTCGAGGTTATAGAGGCCGAACATGGCGCCCCGGTCATCATATCCGCACACGACGAGGCGTTCCGGCCCCGCCAGGAGTTCATAGTCCTTGGGGCCCTTGAGCGCCGTGCCGCATCCGGGCAGCTGGTCCCGCGTTCCCACCACGACACACCGGCCCAATTCGCTCCAGTCCGCCAGCGAATCGCGTTCCTCCACGGTTACCGTGACGCCCATGGATACCTTCAAATAATCTTGAAAATCCTGTACTGCACTGTCCAGTACGACGGAACCGGCCGGGCTCCATATGAGTGTCCAGCCCTGTTCCGGCAGCGCCAGTTCGCCGGACAGGGGTTGTGCCTCCGCATCGCGTGTCGCGGTGTGAATAGGGCCTTCAGAAAGTCTGCGATGGTAAGCGTAGGATTCTTCTTCGGGAAGTACGCGTTCCACTTCCACGGCGAACTCCCGGCTGGTGATTTCGGCCGGGGCCTGCGCCATGGCATACAAGGATAGGAGGAGCGGCATGAACAGCAGGCTGGGAACGCAGACAAGGGCCGGCGCGTAGGGGTGGAATTTGCGGGTAAAACCGTTCATAAATACTCCTTTTACCTTGAGGAATCAGTTCCTTGTTTTCCCCCTTATCCTTTAAGGAAATGCGACACAGTTGCGTATCCTGTTATCTGAGCCTTCACGCGGAGCGCGGTCTCCGGAAGGTTTAGTCTTCGTCCGTGTGTTTCAGGCGTTGGAGCATGCCTTTAATGTCCATTACCCCGCGGATGGCGACATAGACCGTAATGGAAGAATACCATACGACGCAGGCCATGGTTGCAAGCCACCAGAATCCGTGTGCAGGCATCATCAAGCTCCTTTCGTTTCAGATGTTTTTGGTTTCAGCAGGGATCCTGCGATCATGGCGGAACCCGCGATCAGATAGGTGGCGATGTTCGCAAAATGAGGCCCTACAATGTCCTTCGCGAAATGCCGGGTGGCGGGCAGTTGCTCCAGCACCAGGAAGGTGATGGGGATGATGGCGCCGGAGAGGATGGCGCCTGCGGCGCCCCAGCTGTTGGACCGCTTCCAATAACAGCACGCGATGAGCAGGATGACCATGCTCGACAGGTAGATATTGGCGGTAACGGTGAGATAGTCCCACAGATTGCCTCGCAGGGGGTACCACAGGCCGTAAAAGAGCAGGAATATCCCGATTAAGGCGACAATGAAGCGGCTGATCAACAGCCCGCGTTTATCGGTCCATTGCCCTTTATGGAAGGGGGCTAGAATATCGTTGTAGATGACGCTTGACCAGGTAATCATGTACGAGGCGTCCGTGGACATGTCGGCCGCCAGCATGGCGGCCACCAGAATGCCCATAAGGCCCATCGGCACGATCTTGCTCAACAGCATGGGCATCGCCATAAGCGTGTTGTCTCCGACTTCCTCCGGGGTGAGTACGGCCAGCGCAGTGATCCCCCAGACCACGGGAATCAGCCAGCGGCACAGGAAAAAGAAACTGGTGCGCGTGTAGACCTGCCGCCCTGTCCGGGTGTCCTTGGCCGCCAGCAGGCGCTGGATGGTGGTTTGCCAGGTCAACACCATCGCCATGCTCAACATGGCATTGGCCACCACGTATTCCCAGCCCATCTTCGGATGTACGAAGGGGTTGAATCCCCCCGCGCCGTAGCGCTGCTCGACGGCCGACGTCAGCTGTTCCCACCCGATGTTGACCAGGATCAACACCGTGACGGCGAGGAGGCCCGCGCTCATGACCACAAATTGCAGGAAGTCGGTGACCAGCACGGAGAGCATGCCGCCCAGCACGGTATACACGGCGACACTCACCAGCAATACGGTCATGGTGATTTCCAGGTATTTCGGGTCAAAACCGCAAACGGTCACCAGGAAGTCTCCCCCCGTGCGCAGAAACACGCCCATGTTGAGCAGCCCGCCTAAAACGATCACCACGCCGCTCAACCAGCGGATCCGTTTTCCGAAACGTATTTCAAACAGTTCAGGAATGGTCATCACGCCCGCATCGCGCAAGGGTTTTACGCAGAAACCGGTGTACCCCACGAAAAACATGGACAGGGCGGCAAGCACGCCCGGCACGGCCCCGGAAAAGCCGTTTACATAACCGCTTTGCGCGGTATACATGCAGGTGACGATGCCGAATTCGGTGGCGGCCAGCGAGGCGATACCGAGATAGAGGTTCATCTCGCGTCCCGCAATCAGGTAATGCTCCACCTTGCCCACATACTTGCGCACCGCAATCCCGGCGATCATGGTCGCCAGGATATAGACACCCACAATACTGCCGTCCAGCCACGTAAAGTTCGTCATTCCGTTGGTTTCCCGTCTGCCTGTAGATTAAAGCCCGGGAGCATTCTCCCCGTCAGCGATATCTTTTGCTTATGAATACCACCGCTATCATCATAAACATACGGCGGGGCAGTGCGCAAACGATACCGCCGCTTTTTTCCGGCGGGCATGAAGCCGGGGTCCAATAATCCCTGCACGATCCAAATTGAACGAAGTGACGGGGATTTGTTACAGTCCCACACATAAACAAGGAGAACCGGTATGAACGCGATTCCGAAGGCAGAATATGGTGAACGCATAGCGAAATTTCAGGCGAATATCCGCGCGGCGGGACTGGATGCTGTGTTGGCCCATTCCAATGAAGCCGATTTCGCCAACATTCGCTATCTCAGTGAATATTGGCCCACCTTCGAATCGGCGGGCGTGTTCGTGCCGGCAAAAGGCAAGCCTGTGCTGATCATCGGCCCGGAGAGCGAGGCGTATGCGCAAGGCCGCAGCCTCATTCCCGATATCGCCATGATGGTGGAGTACCGCGAGTCGGCCGACCCCGAATACCCCGGTATCCCCGTGGCCGATTATGCGCGCGTGGCAAAGATGGCCATGGGAAAGCGGCCGCTGAAAAAACTCGGGCTGGCCGGGTTTTCCATCATGCCCCTGCCGGTCTATTTCAGCCTGCAGCGGGAGTTTCCCGGCACGGAACTGGTCAAAGCCGACGATACCCTGGTGAGCCTGCGCATTATCAAGAGCGCCAATGAAGTGAAGCTGATGAAAAAGGCCTATCAAATCAGCGAGCAGGCCATAGATGCCATCCTGGGTGAAATCAGGCCCGGCATGACGGAACTGCAGGTCATAGGCATTGCCCAGCGCGAGATCTACAAGAATGGCGGCGAATATGAGGGGCATGCGCTGTACTGTTTCTGCGGGCCGGGAACAAAGCACGCCATTTCGCGGCCCACCCATAACAAGATAAAACGCAACGAAGTCATTCAACTCAATATCGGCGCGCGTGTGGGCGGTTACTCCTCCAGCGTGGGCGTGCCCTGTTCCATCGGGAAACTGCCGCCTCGCAAAAGACGCCTAGTGGAATTCGGCCTGGAAGCCCATCTGAAAACATACGAACTCATGAGGGGCGGTAAGGATGCCGCCAGTGTCGTCCGGGAATACGAAGCCTTTGTCGAGCAACGGGGCTTCAAGCAACACATGCTCTATGGGCCCTGCCATGGCATCGGCATGATGGAAGTAGAACGCCCCTGGCTGGAATCCACTTCGGCCTATACGCTCCAGGAGAACATGATGTTCCAGGTGGACACCTTCTTCCAGGACAAGGATTTCGGCCTGCGCTGGGAGAATGGCGTGCGCGTCACCAAAACGGGCGTTGAAAAGCTGTCAAAGAAATTTCAGCGTATGGTGGAACTGTAACCTGCCCGAGGGACGGAAAGGCTTCGCCGCGGGCATTCAGTCCTGTGTCCGCAATAGGGGTCATTCCTATTACGGGAGGCCCGGGATGTAGAGGTCGGCACAGCCGGGCAGGGTGGGGACCCGTTTATCGCAGGCAATGGCCCACATTTCCCAGCCGCCGTCAATATAGTTATCGTTGGCGGGCCGCCCGCAGGCCTGGACGAACAAATACCACTTGCCGCCTATAAGGTAGAAGGCCGGCGTAGCGACGTGATACAGGGTGCGGTCGTCATAGAGACCGTGCCATTGGGTTTGAAGCACGGTATCCAGGTTGAGTTGTTTCCACCCTTTTACGGGGTCTGTGCTGACCGCTAACCCGGGCCGCCAGCGGGCGCCGCGGTCCACACCCACCTCGATGCACAGCACATAGGTGTTGTCCACCTTCAGAACCTGGTGCCACTCGTAGTAGGCGCCGGGTGAGGACTCAAAAATCTGTCCCATGCCACGTGGATCGTCCTGGTTATAGTGGCGCGTCCAGGTCTTGCCATCCTGGGACGTGGCGAGACGGATGCCCGGCAACACCCCGTCTTTGCCCCGGTAGGAGTAATACATATACCAGTCCCAGCGTTGGGCATCGGTGTTCCATTCCCGCAGGACCGCCGCCTGGGACGCCATATCCTCATGATAAGGGGCGGCCGCCTCCGGCGCCAGCACGGGCGCGGAGCCATGCCGGGAAATGGTTGCCGTGGTAATGTCCGAATAGCCGTCATTGCCCGCCGGGCAGACCGCCAGGCCGATGCGATCCTGCACCGTCCCCGTGGTTCCGGAGTAGTAAATATAGTAGGCATCTTCTTCGGGAATGTAGAGGACGGTATCCAGGCGGATGCTGCCGGAATCCCACCCCGCTTTGGAAGGTGTAAATATCGGATTGTGCTCATCCTGATGCCACTGAAAGGGATCTTTGGTATCCGCCCAGGCCTTGCCTATGGCGGCCGTATTCCGGTTTGATGCCGGTACGGCTCCGTAGAACATAATCAACCGTCCCGGAACCTTGGGATTGGGCAGGATGCACGGTTCCTCGATTTGCTGCGACATCCAATCATGGTCGGCGCGCGCTAAAACGATTTCCCCGCGAATGGTGTGGTCGCTGGTCGGGGGAGGTGGACTATTCACAGTCCCATCTCCACGGGCAACGCCAGTTTTTCCCACCACAACGTCCGCATCACTGCCGCCCGGCCATACTGCCAAAGCGCCGACAATCAGGACACACATCAAAACGCAATAGGGATATTGCATCAGAAACCACCTCTATTGTTTACCAACGCGGGCATTGCCCGCAACACAAGAAAAACAACACCATCTGAGCAAAAAATGGGACTGCCTCCGGCGCTCACAAAAACCATGAACGTTGTACTTCATCTTGAACCGCGCCGGAGGCTGTCCCAGATTTTTTGCAGTCGTAGGGTACAGTACCGAAAAAATATGGTACAGTTCCCGCCGCTTGGTTGTGTGCAAACCCAAAGTCTAAACCACGTATCAATACGATCCTGTCAACAAACGATCATGTAGTAACTTGCGGCGGGAACAGTCCCATTTTTCTCTGACCATGTATTCAACTTCGTATTTTTTTATGATGGCACTGGAGCGATTCGGCGCTTGCGCCGATTTCTCTGACAATTTTTTATGATCTCTGAAAATACTGGGAGCGCCGCCATCTCTGGCGGTTTGCGTGGGCAAGATAGGCTATGATGTTATCCCTGCCGGCACGGATGCCAGCGTTCCCAGTGGCGTAATCGTCTGATCGTTGCGCCGCAGGCGACTCTTTTTCCGGGCGAAGTCCCGGACGAAGCGTAGGTACTTAAAATCACATTATATACCAAGTCGTTTCCGGGTCGCCTCCTGAAACAATTATGCCGGCATCATAGTCAAAATTCCTAACAGGAATATAGGCAAGCGCATAGAAACAGATGGTAAAATAAGATGAGACAAGGCGCCATGTGCAATAACGATTATTGAGTGCTTATGCTTAACCTTTTGTTTTGGGGGATGTCAGTCCTTTTAAGGGGGACTCACATATTATCGTTGTATGCTGTTACGCAAACCAGGTCAGGAGCCTGGCGTATCGGTCAGGAATAGTTATGGAAGCGTTGAAACGTTGGATAAAAGGGGAACACACCCCGGTAGAGATTCGGTTGCATCTGGCCTTGCTTGCGGTGGGGTACTGGGCATTAATCTACTGCGCCTTTCGCGCGTATACCAGCCTGCATCCGTATTCGGTAATGACCCATACCTTGAGCGAGCTGGGCAGTTTTGACGACAGGCATAACCCGGAATTCTATTGGATATTTACCTTGGCCATGGTCTATTGCGGGGCCGCCATGATCCCCATCGTCCTGTATATCCGGCGCAAGGTGGCCATGGCATCCGAAACCGGGGCATGGGTGGGTTCCCTGTTTTTCATCGTGGGTTGTGTGGCCATTATTCTTACAGGCCTGTTTCCCGATGCCCGTGGCAAGGTATTCGGCGCGTGGGAATACCGGCATGTTCACATGAAAACAGCGGTAACCATCGCGATAGGTTTTGGCGTGGGCATACTATGGCATTGGGTACTGCTCCTCCGGGACATGGTTATCCACGGGACATTCAATACCGAGGGAAAACTGCCCTATCTGAAACTCATGGGGCCATTTTCCGTCACCTTGCCCGTTTTTGCGGCCATAGGCTTGCGGCTTGAATGGCGCTATCTCTATGCCGCGTTCTATGCGGCCCTGCACGCCTCCCGGGAAGAAATGAGCACCTATTGGGGCTATGTGGAAAAGGGGTTCCACTCATTTCCCGTATTGGAGCACCTGTCCATCTGGGGGCTGACGATTTTTATCATCTGGTTCGCCGCCGTGCTGCCCTATGAACTGGAACAAAGCCAGCGACTGCGGAAAAAATAGTGACCCGGATATTCCAGCCTCGTTCTCCAAACAGCATGCCACGGGGTATTCCCCCCTTGGGGCGGGGATATCCCGTTTTTTTCTGAATATGTCCGGAGACGATGTTGAAAATCGACGGTTAACAGGGTATAGTAAGT
>JAKJCY010000370.1 GCA_022706235.1 Candidatus Hydrogenedentota bacterium
ACAATGGCCACGGCCTTCACTATGAAGACACCTTTCTGGTTTTCCGCAACCTGGGGGGCTCCTGGAAGCGGGGCGGAACGCGCACCCACGAGCGCAAACGCATGCTGCACGGCAAATTCGGCAAGGGACGTTTTCGCGCCTTTTCCCTAGGCAACAGTGTACGGTGGCATTCCACCTTCCGGGAAGAACCGGACTGGTATTCATTCACCATCGCGGGCAATGCGGCTGCACTCGGGGAATTCCAGGTGTTTGAACGGAAAAAACAGGCGCAAACGCATACCGGAATGACCGTGGAAATTACCCAGATAAACGATGCGGCCAACCTGCTGCGGGGCGTAAAGGCGATGGAAGAAATCACGAACATCTTCGCCCTGTATCTGCGCCAGTACCCTGATACGCATATCATTTACGACGGCACGCCTCTGGATACCTCGAATACGGAAAAACATTTTGCCGCCTATCGCCTGGAACCGATGGTAATGGAAAACGGGGAACAGGTAACCTGCGAACTGGATGTGGTGGAGTGGAACAAACCGGGCCGAAGAGGGGTGGTGTTGTGTGATGAGAATGGATTTATGCGCATTAACGCGCTGCCCAGGCTCTATTTCAGGGGATTCAGTTACACCGCCTATCTCAAATCCACCCATATCGCCTTGCTGGACCGGGAAGGTCTTCTGGATGCGGGGGAACTTCACAACGACATCCGCCAGTTGCTGGATGCCGCACGGGCCCAGTTACGGGAACATTTTTCTCTGCGCGAAGCGGAAGAAGCCCAGGACGCGTTAACCTATTGGAAGGAAGTGGGTATCTATCCCTATGCCGGGGTTCCCGCAGACGAACTTGAAGCCAACGAACGCCGTATTTTTGATATTTACGCGACCCACCTCGACCGGATTTTTACGGACTTCTCCTCCGCGACAACGAGGATGAAGCGGCTGCTGCTGCGCATGGTACAGGAATTGATACATGCCGATCCGGTGCGTGTGGCCAAGATCCTGGATGAAATGATAACCTTCCCCGAGGAAATGGAAGAAAAAATATTGGAGCTGGCAGGCGGCCTTGCCAACACAGAAACAGGCCCCAGTAAGGTAACTACGGAGTAAAACGCGGTATGAGTTCGGCACTGTACGACCATGAAACCATTGAACAAAAATGGCAGCAATATTGGCTGAAGAACAAGACCTTTAAGACGGAAATCATTCCCGGCAAACCTAAATACTATGTATTGGACATGTTCCCCTATCCCAGTGGTGACGGCCTGCACGTAGGGCACCCGGAAGGGTATACGGCCACGGATATCATCACGCGTTACAAGCGGATGCGCGGATTTAACGTGCTGCATCCGATGGGCTGGGACGCGTTCGGCCTGCCTGCGGAACGCCACGCGGTACGCACAGGCGAGCA
>JAKJCY010000371.1 GCA_022706235.1 Candidatus Hydrogenedentota bacterium
GGACAACAGTATCTGCCCGTAAACCGGGTTGTGCCCGCGGATTTCAGCTCGGCCACTTTTTTCCTGGCTGCCGGCGCCCTGCCGGGAAATGCGGTTTGCTGCCTGGGGCTGGACATGGAAGATTCTCAGGGAGACAAGGAAGTAATCACCTACCTGAAAACCATGGGAGCGCGGGTGGACTTGGGGGAGGGCGACATCCGCGTCGAAGCCGGCACGTTGCGCGGTTGTGAACTGGACCTGAATGCCACGCCGGACGCGTTGCCGATGATGGCCGCGCTGGCCTGTTTCGCGGAAGGCACCACCAGGCTTGTAAACGTGCCTCAGGCCCGGCTTAAAGAAACCGACCGCATTTCTGTGATGCGCGAAGAACTGGCAAAGCTGGGCGCGCATATTTCAGAACTCGAAGACGGGCTGGTGATAGAGGGCGGCGTACTTCGCGGCGGCGTGGTGGAGGGGCATGACGACCACCGCGTTGTCATGGCGCTTGCCATTGCCGCTACGGCCATTCATGAACCGGTTACCATCCGGGGCGCGGAGGCCATTGAAGTGACCTACCCGGAATTTACGAAGCATCTCACGCAACTGGGCGGGCGGGTCGCGGTCCATGATCTGCCGTGAAGCTGTTAGCGTGCACAAATCGTAGCGAAACGAATTCAAGGACTGCAAGGAAGTAAAGGACACCAAAAGGCATAGAATGTCTACGATAACCCGCGAAATTTGTCCTTTTAGTCCTTGATGTTTTTTGAATGCAGGGAGTGTTACCCGTAGCGCTCCTCACCGAAGCACGCGTGGATAAGGTCTTGCCTGCGCAAAGGTAATTTGGGCTTTAAGGAAAACAATTATGAACATCATCATGATGGGCCCCAAAGGGGCGGGAAAAACTTCCGTTGGTATTGCCCTCGCCGGGATATTGGGGCGGCCGTGGGTGGATACGGATCGCATCATCGAAGAAATGGATGGCAAGGGACGCAGTTGCCGGGAGATTTTTACTGCCGAGGGTGAACAAGCCTTCCGTGCATTGGAACGTAAAGCGGCCCAGCAGGCCTCTGAACTAGCCTATCATGTGGTGATTACCGGCGGTGACCTGATGATGAAACCGGATGCCCGGAAACCGTTGCGATTCGGGGGGGTGCTTGTGTTGTTGAAAGCGCGGCCAACCGTGCTGTGGGCGCGGGCTACACAAGGGGGGATTCCGCCCGCGTTTTCAGGTGAGGACGGCGAAATCCGCTTCTATCAGCAATGCGCGCACAGGCTTGAGGTGTTAACGCCCTTTGCCGATATTGTTATGGACACCACGGACGGCGACCCAGAAACGCTGGCGGAACAACTGGCACACCGGGTGGGCGAGGAACTGGCGTTGCGCTGCCATGTCGCCAATACCTTCGGCGAGAT
>JAKJCY010000372.1:0-936 GCA_022706235.1 Candidatus Hydrogenedentota bacterium
CATCGGACGGGCTCATGACATCGTGGGGCAGCACCTCCCATGCGGGAAATAACAACGTATTTTCTTCCCCAGAAAAACTGGCCAGGTCATCATACACCGCTTCCGCTTCCGCCCGTTTCGCCGTGAGAATCAGCAGGCTGAAACCCATCCGCCGGGCGGCCTGCAACGCGGCCAACGTCTTGCACGCCCCCCACACGCCCGAAACATCCACCTCCCCCCGCGGCGCATCACGATACGCCCCGGTAATGGAATCAATTATGTTCAAGTCCGGAAGTTGCATGAGGATGGTGGTACCAGGAGGCGAAACCAAGCCTATTCAAGAAAAACACGGGGGAATTATATAATTTTCCTCAGGGAACTTTACAGACAGAATCATGCTCCTCCAAAGTGGGGGTTCGTTTCTCATCGCCAAAAACACACCGCACCCCACCCCGCCCCTTCCTTCACAGCCGCATAAAACCATTCGTATGGCCACCGTGGGCGTACCTTCCAAGGTGCGCCAACGACCTTTTCTGGCCGAATCCTCCGACCAGGGAAAAACATGCGCACCGTAGGCATACATCCCCCGGCGCTTCGCGCCACCCCCTTCGAAGGGGGACCTGTTCTGTCACGATGCGTGTCTGGTCCACCTTTGAAGGGGGATATGTTCCGTCACAACGCTTATCTGGTCCACCTTTGAAGGGGGACCTATTCTGTCACAACGCGTATCTGGTCCCCCTTTGAAGGGGGATCAAGGGGGATGTATGCCCTCAAAGCAAGTCCAACACGCGAACAAGAAAAGCGGGAGGAGTGAGCGGCACCGTTACATCCCCCGGCGCTTCGCGCCACCCCCTTCGAAGGGGGACCTGTTCTGTCACAACGCGTGTCTGGTCCCCCTTTGAACGGGGACCTGTTCCGTCACGATGCGTATCCGGTCCCCCTTTGAACGGGGATATG
>JAKJCY010000372.1:946-1376 GCA_022706235.1 Candidatus Hydrogenedentota bacterium
CACGCATATCTGGTCCCAGGAGGACCTGTTCTGTCACGACGCGCGTCTGGTCCCCCTTTGAAGGGGGATCAAGGGGGATGTATACCCATGAAACAAGTTTCACTTGGGAACACGCGGACCTGCATGCCCGCAGTCGCCTCTGCTTGTGGTATTCTATAGGCAAAGGGTAACAGTTCCCTGAAGGTCATATTTGAGATGAAAAGAAACGCGAATCGTCATTTGATCCGCCTGGCGCGGTTGATACTGCTTATCACCTGGGCGGGGGTGACCATTGCGGCATTCGGCTTTCATCATCATGACGCAGGGGAAGGCTGTGATGATAGTTGTTGTCCATTCGTTCTGGTGGTGCTGAATTTTCCCTTCCTGGTTATGGTGTGTCTCTTCATTTTTCCGCCTGAAGCCGATTTCTTCCGTCCAGCCGGGCCTTCAA
>JAKJCY010000373.1:0-413 GCA_022706235.1 Candidatus Hydrogenedentota bacterium
TCGCTAGTAATCGCGCAACATCATGGTGCGGTGAATACGTTCCCGGGCCTTGTACACACCGCCCGTCAAGTCAGCCGAGTGGAGTGCACCCGAAGGAGGTGAGCTAACCCGTGAGGGAAGCAGCTTTCGAAGGTGTGCTTTGCGAGGAGGACTAAGTCGTAACAAGGTAGCCGTACCGGAAGGTGCGGCTGGATCACCTCCTTTATAAGGTGTTATAAAAGACAAGATTAACTTTCTCCTTGCCACTCTTTATTTAATTAACAGGGGAATTAGCTCAGATGGTAGAGCGCCGCTTTTGCAAGGCGGAGGCCGTCGGTTCGAATCCGTCATTCTCCACCAAATAATAATTGTTTATTCAAATATACATAAGTTTTAGATTAGTTCTTTACATATTTTATAGAGTGAATCCGCGG
>JAKJCY010000373.1:422-694 GCA_022706235.1 Candidatus Hydrogenedentota bacterium
CCTGATAAGCGTGAGGTCGGCTGTTCGAGTCAGCCCAGGCCCACCAGTTCTTTTATAAGTTATATAGTGTGTATCCGTGAGTGAGAGAGTAATAAGACACAGAGGATAAATTATATGGTGAAAGCAAAAAGGGCACAAGGTGGATGCCTAAGCACCAAATGGCGAAGAAGGACGTGGCGAACTGCGAAAAGCCTCGGTGAGCTGTAAGCGAGCTTAGACCCGGGGATATCCGAATGGGGCAACCTGGCAGGTGGAAGACCTGTCATTCCGTA
>JAKJCY010000373.1:704-995 GCA_022706235.1 Candidatus Hydrogenedentota bacterium
AACGAACGGGGAAGATGCCTAAACCGGTCTTAAGGCCGGGGTAGAGGGACAGCGTTATCTGGATATTACTTATAGACGAACCGATCTGGAAAGGTCGACCGGAGGGGGTGACAGTCCCGTAGTTGAAATAGGTAATATTTGGTAGCTGGATCCCGAGTAGCCCGGGGCACGAGAAATCCTGGGTGAATCTGCGAGGACCATCTCGTAAGGCAAAATACATTTGGTGACTGATAGCGTAGCAGTACCGTGAGGGAAAGGTGAAAAGCACCCCGGGAGGGGAGTGAAAGAGAA
>JAKJCY010000373.1:1097-1356 GCA_022706235.1 Candidatus Hydrogenedentota bacterium
TAGAACCTGAAACCTTGTGCTTACAAGCGGTCAGAGCAGGCGTCAACTATTGGAAGTTGGGAGGTTGAGAGGTCACTTCTCAGCTGTTAACTTTCAATAGTTGACGCCTGTGATGGCGTGCCTTTTGCATAATGAGCCAACGAGTTAATGTCATAAGCGAGGTTAAGTATTAGAGGTATGTAGCCGTAGCGAAAGCGAGTCCGAAGAGGGCGTATAAGTTTATGGTATTAGACCCGAAACCAGGTGATCTACCTATGGT
>JAKJCY010000374.1 GCA_022706235.1 Candidatus Hydrogenedentota bacterium
TCAAATGATACCGCTATAGCGCGATTTACGTGGTGGCCTCATAAGGGCTCCCGGGAATGGGTGCAATATGACTTTAAAACAAAAACCACCGTGGGTAAGGCATCTGTGTATTGGTTCGATGATACTCCTGACGGCGGTGGTTGCCGCGTTCCGGCCAAGTGGCGCCTGGAGTACCTGCAAAACGAGACATGGATACCTGTTTCGAATTCTTCCGACTACACTACTGTTTTAAACCAGTATAATGACGTGTCTTTCACGCCGGTAAAGACAAAGTCTTTACGGTTGTTGGTACGCTTGCAGCGGGAATATTCGGCTGGCATACTGGAATGGAAACTCACTCAATAATACGATGTAATCCAAAACGAGGAAAGTAGATATGAATACGCCTGTCTTCATAGGGGTGGATATTGGCACCAGCGGTACCAAAGCGATCGCCATAAACATGAATGGCGAACTGCTGGCTTCAGCACACCGGGAGTATCCGTTGCATAGCCCCAAACCGAACTGGGCTGAACAGGACCCTGACGACTGGCGCACGGCGGCTTTGGAGGTTTTGACTGAACTCGCCTCCAATGTGACGCCCACTAATATTGCCGCCATTGGACTTACCGGGCAAATGCATGGGTCAGTATTTCTAGATGCCCAGAACCGGGTATTGCGCCCGGCACTGCTCTGGTGCGACCAGCGAACCGCTCCGCAGTGCGATGCCATAACCCAAAAGGCCGGGGGAGAGGCCGCCCTGGTGGAAATGGTAGCCAATCCGGCCCTTACCGGATTTACCGCACCCAAGATTCTCTGGCTGCGGGACAATGAACCTGATATATTCGAAAAGACGAAAAAAGTGTTGTTGCCCAAAGACTATATACGTTTGGTGCTTACCGGGGAACATGCCACGGATGTGGCTGACGCTTCCGGCACACTCTTGTTTGATGTGCGGAATCGTTGTTGGCACACAGGACTTATGTCCCTGTTGGGACTTGACCCTGACCTGATGCCCCGTGCATTCGAGGGGCCGGAAATTACCGGTACATTACGCCCCGATATTGCCGCTTTGACAGGTCTGCCTGCCGGTATCCCCATAGTTGCAGGCGGGGGAGACCAGGCCGCCGGGGGGGTGGGATGCGGTATTGTACGTTCCGGTGTTGTTTCATCGTCTCTGGGAACCAGCGGCGTCGTCTTTGCCTTTGCCGACAAGGTTACTGCAGACCCCCGGGGAAGGGTGCACACCTTTTGTCACGCCGTACCTGGGAAATGGCACGTAATGGGGGTCATGCTCAGCGCCGGGGGGGCGCTTCAGTGGTTCCGAAATACCCTATGCGTTGAAGAAAGGGCAAAGGCTGCCGCCTCC
>JAKJCY010000375.1 GCA_022706235.1 Candidatus Hydrogenedentota bacterium
GTTCTCCATGGACCAGGGACCGGCCATGCCCATTAGTGGGCAGACCGGCGTTTCGGGCGTGCTGCTGTCAGGGCAAACCTGGACCACGGCCGTACCCGCCGGCGCTCAGGTAAACGTTTTTGTTGACGATACGCCTGTTGAAGGCGAGGGCGAAACACCATTACCGCATCCTGCAGATATCAACACGGATTTCCGAATTGTGATAGGGGAGGCGATTGCCTATCTCACAGGCTGGCAGCAGGGCGGCAATCCCATTGCATACGCCATCCGCGCGGCCTACATTTGGCAGAATGGCGAACTGTACGGTTACGACGGCAATTTCTCGCCACCCCTGTGCTGGATTCTGATGCCGTGATTGAATCCCTTCCTGATTTGATGGCGGACAAAATAATCGTTGCACTTCTACCGTGCGCTACCTCGTATACCGATACCCCCTTTTGATAATAATTTCCTCTACACAAAAAAACCCTGTAAAACTGGTTTCACGCCATGTTTACAAGGGTTAGCTGAATATTCTAAATGGCGCGCCCGGCAAGGCTCGAACTTGCGGCCTCTTGCTCCGGAGGTCTACTCGGGAACCAGCCAGATGCTGCCGGGAATCCTCAATTACTGTCAAACCAATGAGTTGCGTCTAAATTAAACCGCCATAAAATGCCGCGAATTGCCGCTTGTTACCTCGTTTTGTTACACCTTTGTTACACCCTCAGATTCCTTCATGCCCGAATAAGGGGAGCACATTTTCACCTGTCGGCAACATCTTCGACTCTGGTACTTCGTTGATATAATTTATACTCTTTTGTTCGATATCATGTCAAAAAGACAACGTCCCATATTGAAATGTCTACAGATGCCCTTGTCTCTGGATATGGACTGTCCGGACACGCGACCCGGTCAGACGTGCAAACGAGGCTATGTAATATCTATTCCCAAAGTCGGTGGACTTCATCATCGCTACGAAAGCCGCACTGCATAGCCTCGACACTGCATGTTCCTCCTCCGTCTTGCAAGGTCTCGCTGCAGAAGATCGCTTTGCCCTGCCCAGTATGGCATTCCCTTTCCGATGCTTAACTTGATGATCAGTTCTATACCTAAAAAATTTAGAAACGATCTTCTGGATGGTATCGAATAATAGGGTACAATACAAGTCAATCAGTGCTGGATGGATTTTCAGCAATGACGCCGTTATCTAACAGGCTTATACCTGTTAGATTAATAATGACGCTGTTAGATAATA
>JAKJCY010000376.1 GCA_022706235.1 Candidatus Hydrogenedentota bacterium
GAAGCGGACTGCGCCCGGCCCGCGCCGGGGTATATCGCCACCCATGTCATACTCGCCTGCCAATGGCTGCGTGAACTCGGCTGCGACCAGGGTTTCCCGGAACTGGAAACACAATGGTCCGGCTTTCCCGGCCTGCTGGAAACCATCATCAACCGGGAAAACGCCGAAACGGACCTCGCTTTCGAGGCCATCATGCTCCTCTACTATATGGGCGAAGGCGACCGTGTATGGGACGCCTGGGTGGATATCGTCCGCAGGCTCCAGCGGCCCACCGGCGCCTGGGGCTACCGGCCCGAAGATGCCGACCACGGCCATCCCACTGTGCTCGCCCTGTGGGTGCTGTTGGAACAGGCGTTGCCCGGGGCGGAGAAAGAAGCCTGGGTGCGGTGAGAAAAAGGGTATCGGGTTAGGTGAACGGCGTATCAGTGTACTACGCATGTCTATCGCGCCGTATTTTTTATCAGCCCTACGCCTGCCCCAAGAATCCAACGTGGGCGTTACCCGCAACCCAACAAAAACACTTGAGCAAAAATGGGACTGCCTCCGGCGCGCGAAAAACCATGTGCGTTGCAGGTACTCTTGAGCCGCGCCGGTGGCTGTCCCAATTTTTTGCGGCCCTATTGAACAAGACCGAAAAAAGCGGGACAGTTCCCGCCGCTTGGGCATGCGCGGTCCCAAAGGCTGCGCCTTAATGCATAGCAACTAACAATCCCACATAATTTGTGGCGGGAACAGTCCCATTTTTTCTCTGCCCCCTACTCCCTGTCCCCTGTCCCCTGCCTCCTGACCCCGCGCCCGAAAATTTTCTTGACTTTACCTTCCCCCCCGTGTATCATATATACAGAGACGTGATCTGTCTTTTTGGAATATTTTGTTGATTTTAGGTAAGTTAAGTGTTCAAGGAAGGTAAAAGTAGGTATTATTCAGGTATGAGGCAGAGATTGTGCACTAAAAGGATTCCCCCTGTATGCGGTGACGGCAACGTCGGCGTTGGAGAGACAGGGGCTTTTTTTAGGGTACGGTCACAACGACAAAGGAATGTAACGTCATGAAGAAACTTGGGATCCTGTTGACGCTGGTATGTCTGGTGGGTCTACCGGTCACCGCCCAGACCGTGCCCGACTTCCAGCTGATCGCGAACACCCTCCAGTCCAAACTGGATGCGGTGTCCGCCAACGCGTGGAGTTCCTCC
>JAKJCY010000377.1 GCA_022706235.1 Candidatus Hydrogenedentota bacterium
ACGCAATCTCTCTTGAAATTCTATTTCCCTTTTCACATCGTTTAAGCCGATGTATTCCGGCGCTCGACCATGGTTGCAAAGTAGAACTTCGCGAACAAGTGCGTTCCCAAGTACAACTTGGGAACGAGTTTCTCAGCCGACTATTATTCATCGTCATTGCGAACAACGTGAAGTAATCTCGACTTTCCGTACACCCTCTTAAGTCCTTTCGGTCCTTTTCGTATCGGTATGGCCGGTATAATCCGGCACACGATCAAGGTCGAGAAGCGACGCTTCGCGGGTACATGCATTTCCAAAATAATTCTCGTCATTATACACACGTGTCGACTGAAGGATTTACCGGTGTCCGACACGGTTAATGCCGGAATCCCGGTCAGGGATTCAGGAAATTTGCCCGCACTTAAGCCAAGCGACATCGCAGGTTGGGATTTCCCCCGAAAACGCATCCCGATGGGAGTTCATCCGGTACCCGGACTTCGTCCACTTTAAGGGGAAGACTTACTTACCGGGCAGACACGGGGCTTGTTCAGGGTGTCATCGGCGGTGTGTTTTAACGCGGGCATTCCCCGCAACCCAGTATAAAAACAACAAAGACTGAGCCAAAAACAGGACTGCCACCGGCGTGCTACAAGTCCATTGATAGTGTATATAACCCGGAAGCATGTCGGTGGCTGTCCCAAATTTTTTGCGGGCATAGCGCACAGGACCGAAAAAATTGGGGACAGCTCCCACCACCAGGCGCCGTCAATTCCAAAGACAAAAACATACATCAATGCATCTATGGAAACAGATAGTGTTGTATAATATGCGGTGGGAGCAGTCCCTTTTTTTCGGGGCGAACGCTTTATAGTTCCTGTTTTTTTGGGGCCTATGGGCCGATAAGAAAAACCATGAGAAAGACGATGACCCTCGGTTCCGAACAATCATCCGTCCAACGCCCCTTCCTCCGCTATGTGGTGGAGGCGAACAAGCCTATCAAGAGAAGATATCGCTATAATGAATCTATGCAGGAATACTGTCAGGAATTAAATTGATGACCCAAGGTGAACTGGCAACGCTGTTAAAGGATCTTATGGCCCTCCCCGCTGAAACGGAATAGGTTGAATTCAAGGAGGCAAAAAGAAGTTATGATCTTGATAAGATGGGGAAGTACTTCTCGGCATTAAGTAATGGGACGAA
>JAKJCY010000378.1 GCA_022706235.1 Candidatus Hydrogenedentota bacterium
AATAAGTATGGTATGATGCCTCACGCAGCGCCACGAAGTCGAAAAGCCGCACCCCGATTGTTGCTTCAACTGTCATTACTAGAGTGGTTTTCCTTTCCCTGATCCGCACGGTATGTTCCACTATGGAGCATTTTATGAGGAGGGCTATCGGGGCGCATTTACAGCAAGAGCCCCTGTGGAGGGATAGATGGATAACACGGCAGACCTGATTATTTTTGATGTGGACGGGACCTTATTTGAAACCCAGTATGTTACAGTACCCGCCGTACAGCAAGCCTTTGCCGGCTTTGGGTTGCCCGTGCCCTCCGAATCGGGCATTTGCTCGTTTTTTGGGAAACCTGTGGAAGCGTACGAAACATGGCTTGAGCAACAATGCCCGCCAGGTTTGGCGGCGGCGGTGGTGGAACGGGCCAACGCGCTTGAGTTGCGCTTTATAGGAGAATCCGGCCGGCTCTATCCCGGTGTTCGGGAAGGCCTTGTCCGCCTGAAGGAAGCCGGGTATATCCTCGCCGTCTGTTCGAACGGTCCGGATTCCTACGTTCACGAGGTGGTCCGGGCCCACGGACTTGCCCGGTTTTTCGCGGATGTATGTGCGCGGGGTGTCATCTATGAGGACAAGGTGGAAATGGTTGGCGTCCTTCGGTCACGGCTGCGGCCGAAACGTTTTGTGCTGGTTGGTGATCGGCGGGAAGATATTGAGGCGGCCCATGCCCATCAGGGCGTTGCCATTGCGGCGACTTATGGATTTGGTGCGCCGGAGGAATGGCGGGACGCCGATGCGTGCATGGCCGCTTTCCCGGAAATACAAGCCTGCCTGCGGCAGTTGTTCGGCTCAGGCGGGAACGGCGCCTAGCATCTCGTCCAGCCAGCAGGCCATGTCCCCAATATCCTTATGAATATCCGGCCAGGGATGGCCGCCGGTTTCATGGTACTGGACTGTGGCCGTGCCGCCGGCGCGGCGCAGGGCGGCCGCCAGTTTTTCCGCTTGTTCCCAGGGCACGATGGGGTCTTTCTTTCCCTGGACAATCATAAAGGGCGGTGGGGTCGAGACAGGCAGCCGTGCCGGGGAGAGTGCCTTCAGTTTCTCCAGAATTTCAGCCTCGCTTTTACCGTCCAGGCCGTCGCGGAACAGAAGCCGGCCCGGGTCAAACCCTTCGACTTGGATTTGGT
>JAKJCY010000379.1 GCA_022706235.1 Candidatus Hydrogenedentota bacterium
GCCGGTGTTCAGTGACTTGACGGTAATGCCGCCCGAGGCGGCCGCAGGCGACACGGTCACGATTAGCTTTTCCGTGTCCGAAACGCTGCAAGCCGATCCGGAGGTGACGGTCAACGGCCATCCGGCGACTGCGTCCTACGGCAAGGCGGACGGCTATAGCTATGAATACGAAGTGAGCGAAGACGATCCGCTGGGCATGGCGCAGATTGAGATATCCGGCGCCGACCTGGCGGGGAATTTGGGCACGCTGAGCGATAACGACGCCCTGGAAATAACCCAGGACGTCGAAGGCCTGCCGCTGCCTGGCTGGCCCTGGGCGGCGGCACTGCTGCTCGCGCTGGGAATGCTATTTCTTGCGCGCAGGCGTTTTATAGTAGAAGCGCCTTCCCAGGCGCTTTGCGAAAAAATGGGACTGTTCCCGCCGCATACTTCAAAAGGCCTCAACGGATCGCTATACCGTGATACTTTGTTTGGACTTAAAAAAACGAATCCGGCCCGCGGCGGGAACTGTCCCGCTTTTTTCGGTCCTGACGCCGACGCCCGCAAAAACCGGGGACTGACACAAGCGCAGCGCAGCGGAGACGTGTCTGTACCCGGTTTTTGTCCTGACACCGACGCCCGCAAAAAATTTGGGACAGCCACCGGCGCGGTTCAGTCCCTTGTGCAGTGGTTGAAGCGCTTGCGCGCGCCGGAGGCAGTCCCATTTTTTGCTCTGTTGTTAGCGTGCTCCTGGGCCTTTGCGGACGCGCCGGTGGTCTCCAACGTGGTCATGACGCAATCGCCCAACGCCACGTCCACCCAGGTGGATATCTACTATGACCTCGTAGCGCCGAACGGCCCTTGGGCGACCTCGCCAACGTCAACACGGGCACGGGCAAGCACCTCGTATGGGACCTCCGCGCGGACTATCCGGAAGAAGACCTCCCGAACGCGCGCATCCTCGTCACGGCGGACGACGCGGCGGAACTGGTCCAGTATTACCGCGATGAAGATAACGACGGCTGGGGCCGCGAGTACAGTTATCTGAGCGGCATCTGTTGGGATTTCGTTTGGGCGGTGACGCCCGTCTATCCCTACACCGCAACCCTGTGCGGCGATTGCAATGACAGTGCCCCGGACATCTATCCCGGT
>JAKJCY010000037.1:0-7621 GCA_022706235.1 Candidatus Hydrogenedentota bacterium
AAAAGCTCGTCGCGCAGCCGCCCGGCACCGAGTGCCGTTCCAGCAGCAACGTGGCGACGCCCGCCTTCGCCAGGGTCGCCGCCGCCGTCAGGCCGCCGTTGCCCGCGCCCACCACGATGACATCATACCTGGACATGACCCGCTCCTTATCCATTGGTTTCATCCGCCCCACCCGTCCTACTCGTCCTACCGGTCCTACACGTCCTACGCCACGCCGCACAGCCCACGGAAGGCGCCGCACAGAACACGGAACTCGCCGCTCGGCCCACGGACTGAGCCATTCCAGGAGTTCCACAAGCCCTTCCAAAAGTTCCGCCAGCCGCATCCGCATGAGCCGAATACAGCCCGTGAAGAGAATACACCAAACCACCTCTCCTGTCAAGACGGGCGGGACCAGAGTAAGAAAGGCGCTTTTTTCGGTCTTGCCCGGCAGGCCCGCAACGATCGCAAAAAGCGGGACAGCCTCCGGCGCGGTCCAGGCCGCCATGCACCCTTACAGGTCTTCGCGCGCGCCGGAGGCGGTCTCCTTTTTGCTGCGATGCGTGGCGATAAGGTAGCATAAGAAAACCCGTGTCGAACAGAACCCCAGGGAGCACACGCCATGATACTGCAAACGATCCTTCTTTTAAGCCTGAGCGCGGCGGCGCCCGCGGTGATGACGACCCAATCGCTCAACCGGTTGGAGGCGTCCCCGCCCGCCTGTGATACCGCCGTTGATTTCGTCATCTGCGCCGACCCCCAGCCGGGCCAGTTCCTGGGCACGCCGCAGGTCTTTCTCGACATGATTGAAGAATGGAACGTGCTGCGGCCGGACTTTGTTGTTTGCGCCGGGGACATGATCATGGGCGGACCGGCAGCCGAGGTCGGCCCCATGTGGGATGAATTTGTCGGACGTATCGACCAATTACAGGTCCCCTTCTTTCCGGTGGCGGGCAACCATGACGTCATGGACGAGGCCGAGGTCTATCGCATCTACGAGGAACGCATCGCCCCCCTGTATTACACCTTCACGCGCGGCAATGTGCAGTGCATCATCCTGAACACGGAGGAACCGGGCGACCCGGACGGCTTTTCGCAGGAACAAAGCGCGTGGCTGCGGGAGGTGCTTCAGGCGAGCACCGCCGGGCATATTTTCGTCTTCTTGCATACGCCTTTATTTCTCAGTAACTGGGAACGGGACTGGCAGCCGACGGCCGAACTCCTGCGCGGGTATCCGGTGCGCGGGGTATTCGCGGGCCACCTGCACCAGTACCGGGACCACGGCATGATTGACGGTATTCGCTACGTAGTCGCCGGCAGCGCCGGGGGCGGCATTGACACGCCCGAAGACGAAGGCGGTTTCTTTTGCTATCTGGCCGTGAAGGTACGGGGCAACGAGGTCTCTTGGTCCGTCATACAGCCCGGTGCCGTACTCCCGGCCGATACGGTCACCGAAGCCAAGGTACAGCACATGCGCCGCCTGCGCGGCATGCTTACGGGCGAGGCGATCGCACTGCCCTGGGACACTCCCCTTGACCGGGATGTGTCCATTACCTTGACCAACCCCTTTGATACGCCGCTGCAGGCCGCATTGGCGTGGACCCTGCCGGACGGCTGGCAGGTGACCCCTGAACAGCGGGTGTTTGACGTGGATCCCGCAGGCACAGTTATCGAAACCGCCCGATTCCGCTCCCGTGGTCCGGCCCGTTTTCCCGTACCCGTACTGGAAGGGACGGTAACGGACCCGGAAACAGGCACACCCATTTCCCTTTCCCTTCCCCTGGACCTGTTGCCGACCCTGGAAATCCCCCGCGCGCCGGGAATCGTTACACTGGACGGCAACTTGTCGGAATGGGAATCCGCGCCGCCGATGGCCATGCACTATGGAGTGAACTGCAATCCCGACTATGTGGAGGACCTGAAAGCCTCCACCCGGTTCATGTGGGACGAGGAACACCTGTATGTTGCCGTGGAGGTGGACGACAATGAATTTCACCAGCCCTATTACGGCGACGTGATCTGGATGGCGGACAGCGTCGAACTTTGGATTGAACAGTCCAACTGGAGCTTCAGCCTGACAGAAAAAGGACCCCAGGTATTTCTCCACGACCGGCCGGATAAACACCTCGACGCCGTCACGGATGCCGTACCCCTGGCGGTCCACCGTGATGGAACCCATGTCGTCTACGAGGCCGCCTACCCGGCGGCTGAACTGCCCCAAATCAACCTTACAGCAGGCACAATCATACACTTCTCCCTCCTGGTGAACGATCTTGACGCCGACGGCCCCCTGGAAAAACGCCATTGGGTTGAGGTTACCCCCGGTGCCGGCGCCCATTTCGCCTGTCCCATGGTCGCATTGACGCTTTCGCCATAGATACGATGAACGAAAAAATGAGTTGCTTTTTTCGCCCATCCTACTCTAAAATGTTATAAAGCGTTCATCGGCTGTTTGGGTTTTATACAGATAATATCCTCCTACGGAGAGATATTGATGGGATGATTTTGGGATGTTGTAGTTGTGAGGCAGGCGTGTGTGTCATAAATAATTAAGCAAGAAAGGGTTAAACAATGATGCGCAAGTACTTTATTATGGGAATCTTAATGTGTATTTTCGGTTTGGCATCTGGGGGAAGGGCCACAGCACAAACCGAAGGGTTACTAGGCGAATATTATGGCACGGTAAATATGACCGAGCTGCGGGCAACGCGTATTGATTCCCAGGTCTTTTTTGATTGGCAGAATGGTTCTCCCCTTTCCGGTCTGGGCATGGATTATTTCTCCATATGCTGGACTGGTTTTGTCACCCCTGTGGAAAGCGGTATCTATACCTTTTATTTAACCTCGGATGACGGTGTTCGTCTTTGGCTGGATGAGACCATGGTGGTAAACCAATGGAAAGGGCAGTCACCCACGGAATACAGCGCATCGCTAACCCTTGAAGCGGGTCAGCCGTGTCCAATCCGTATAGATTATTATGAAAACACGGGCGGTGCGGTGATTAAATTGGAGTGGGAAGGACCGGGTCAGACACGAAGCGCGATTGCGGCGGAATACCTTACTCCGGGTGCCGGTATAGGCGACAGACTGCTCTATTGGCATCGCAACCCGCATAACTTACATTATTACAAAATGATTGGGCCGATGACTTGGGCGGCAGGCAAGGCGCAGGCTGAAGCGATGGGCGGCTACCTGACCACTATTAATGACGCGGCGGAAGGGCAGTGGCTTGCAGAACTGTTCCGTCCCGTTTCCGATGCTGCCTTCATCGGTGCGAACGATATCGCCGAGGAGGGAACATGGGTCTGGGACCAGACTGGCGAAACCTTCTGGAATGGACTTGCGGACGGAACACCCGTACCGGGGTTCTATACGAACTGGAATAGCGGGGAGCCGAATGACTCCAGTGATGAAGATGTGGCCACGATTTATCTCACCTCCGGGCTGTGGAACGATCTGAATGTGGCCCGGGAACGGTATTGTATTGTGGAAAGCGATATCGGCCAGTTGAATTACGATGGACCCTCGCCCGCGCGTACAACCTTGCAGCTGGAAGACGCATATGAAGTAACCGTGACGCCAAGACAGCCCGTGGGCACCGTACAATATCAATGGTACAAAGACGATACTCCCATTCCTGGAGGCACTTTGGCCAAATTGATCGTTTTCCAAGTCTCCTACGAAGACGCGGGGCTGTACACCTGCCAAATAACCGATGAAACCCCCGCCACGGTGCGCACCCGGGCGGCGGAACTGATAGTGGTCAAAAAACTGCCTGCGCTCTCCGTCACCGGCCTCGCATGTCTGGCAACGCTGTTGGCCGTTACTGCCGCAATGCGCAAACGCGCATAGACAAGGCTTACCTTGGCGACTATCGTGACCCTATTGGGTAGATGCGAAGGGTAATGCAACATTTTTTGAAGAAAAGGACTTAAGGGACCTCAAGGACGTAAAGGACCCAAACGAATAAGATTCCTTTGTTGCCCTGCCGACTGAAATACTTCGGCGCATTAAAAATAAACAAGAAGACCGGACAAGTCGACCAAAATCGGGAGGAAACGATGAACAGGCTTAAGACTGTTTCTTTGGCGTGGATAGTCGTTATGGTCTCCGCAGTCCCCGCGGTGGCGGGCATGAACCTCTATGTCTCCAAACTTGGCGATGATTCGGATGGTTCCTCCTGGGAAAAGGCTTTCCATACGATTCAGTCAGCCTTGTCCGCCGTGCCCGATGACCAAGGAGGACACCGGGTAATCATACGTCCTGACAGTTACGCCGAGGCAAACCTCAATCCGACTTTTAAGGGTGCGCCCGGCGCCTATAACACGCTGATGGGCGATTTCGACGGCAGCCTGGGTTCGGGCGCAACAGGCTGGTCGGTTATTGACAGCGGCGCCCCGGAGGTCATCGTCCGCACCAATCCAAACAGCGGCGGCGGTAACCCGGGCTGGATGCTCTTGGACGAGGGAGACCCCAAAAAGGAGTGGGGATTAAAGAGTATAGACTGGTGGGGAACCAACCGGTGCTCCCCTTCCATCTCCTGCATTTTGTGGGACCGGTGGATTTTCAAAAACCTGTATACCACCGGCGCTGAAGGCGCAGGCTGGGACCTGACCGTTGACAAGGGTTCCCAGTTCACGACCATCACGGAGCACTGTGTTGCCATCGGCCGTTTTTCCGGCCTTCTTGTGGGCGCGTTTGTGGGCCGACCGGACGAGCCCGTCATCATCCGGGATACCTTTTCCATGTGCCTGGACTGGTGGGGCGACGCGGCCGGCTTGTACATTCGCGCGGAGAATCCCGAACCAAACGACTATCCGGACGTGGTCGTTGAAAATTGCACCCTCGTGGGTCCCGACAACGCGTTGCAGGTGGGCAATCCGGGTTTTGACGGCTACACCCGCATCCATCTCAAAAATTGCCGCCTGTTTTCCCTGAATTTTTCACAACCCCACGGCCAGCCCTCCACAGGGGTCATTTATCATACATTGGACGGCAAACTGCTTCATGTTGATTTAGAGGATTGCCTGCTGTCCGGATACAAGATTTTCGGCAGTGGCGGAAAACAGTATGGCTGTCCGGAGCGTCCCGAAGGAGGCCCCATCTCCTACACGCTGAAGGGAAATGTACGTGCCTATGTGCATTACACGCAGAACGTACCCGAAGGCATGAATCGCCTTCGTTTCTGGCCTGTAGGAGATTTTCAGCATTTGCTCCCCCCCGAATTTCACAATGTGATGCAGTAACTTCCATAAACGGCTCGTATCCCCCCATACTGGGTCTCTTGCCGTGGGCCCGGCCCCCGGAAGGACCAAGCGGTATGCGATCCGACAGGCCCCTGCTCCCTTGCGGCGAAGAGTTCTCCACACCAGTGTTATCGCGGGGGGACAATGTCCGCAAAAGCAAGTGCGGCACCGCTTTCACGGCGCCGCACGCGACTCTGCCCTGTGTAGGGAAAATTAATACATAGGTTATTCTACAAACCCGACCTTGGGCGGTTCCGCGTATTCACGGTACCTCGCTGCCACGGCCGCCTCTTCCGCGGTGCCGCTGTGGACAAAAACACGGTAGTTGAAAACCAATTCACCGCCTGCGGCAATCGTATAATCGCCATTTTCAGGAATCAGCCCTTTGTTGTAGGCCTCTTCAATAAAAAAGGAATAGCCAAAAGGATTGGCAGCCATGAGCCCGTAATTGCGCACATGCCAGCAAGTCGGGTGGCGCAGGTTGGCGGCGTGGTCAAAGATAGCAATGCCGCGCCAGCCAGCCTCCGGCATCTCCCCGGAAAAGTCACACCAGGCGGACGGTTTGCCCCAGGCGGTTTTCTCGCCCTTGTCCCCGTGGGCATTGGTAATCACCGCTTTTGCATGACAGATGGCCGGATTCATACGCACGGCAACGATACCACCTTCCTTGGTATCCTTCAAAAGGACTTCGCCCTGGGCGGCTTTCAGGACAACCCGCACATCAAGCAGGCGCCCATTCTCGGGTGTCGCATAAATGCGATACTCCCGCGTCTCCTCCAAAAGAGGCACGCCCTCTTTGTTTTCCCAGTGACTGAGGGAACGTATCCATCCACAGGCATCCCCGGAACCGAAGGTAACATCTTTGACGCGTTGGTTCCCGGCGTCAACCCCTTCTGCCCAAAAATCAGTGCCATTAACATCGCCATAGGCGCTCCATAAGGATTTCTGATGCGGATGATCGCGGGCAATTTTCGGGGTAGACTCCACTTCCATCGGAAAATCGCGGGTAACGCCCACTCCACCTTCAGTTTTAATAGGCCAAAGGAAAGGTTTTTTCCATTGCACGCCATAGTGGAAACGGGTAAAAAGGACCCCGTCAACCTGGACATCAAGCACATCCTCATCTGAATGTTTTGCAATATGCACCCGAGGTACGGTGCTGTCGGTTTTTTCCACTGGCAGAACTTCCGCCAGTACTTGGGCATTGGCGCCAAGCGCATCCACCACAAACACCAGTTTTCCGCCACATAATGTGGCGGGGTATAGCGTTCCCGTTTCAGAATTTTTGACCGCGAACGCCTCCGGCACTTCAGCATCTTCAACAGGGATTTCCAAGGGGACGTTTTGACACGCCGCATCGCCCGTTTGTATGGAAACTTTTCGGTTCATGAGGTCCGTCGCCACAGCCGGCGCGGTCAGCAAAATACCCCCCAATAACACTATATACAAACATCGTATCATTGCCGCATTCTCCGTAGTTGACACCTGTTTTCGATATGTTGGAAACAAGTGTATCAGATAGTCCGTCTTTTCGCCAAAAAGACAACTGCAGGGCACTTCCATCTTGCTGCTGATATTCGAGTACCTAAATGAATCTTCATCCTCCGGCTCTTCGGGCGGTTGTTGATTCCGCACGTAAGAAACCGAGTTGTTGGCACAACGCCAATAAGGACAAGGAACGTAGAAGCGGCATCCTGACGCTTTGCATCAAGACGGACATGCGGGCCGCAGTCACCGTGGAAGCGGCAAGATGCCGCTTCTACGATCTCGCCATTTCTTACGTGCGGATATATGGAGGACAAATTCCCTGTATCTTTTCGATTGAAAATGATACTATAGATATCCTGCCGGTCTGTTATAAATGACACACAGGCAGGGGAATCGAGATGATTGGGTTTGTGCCTCGTTTTGAATTACCGCAACGCAGCAGATGGAGGTACATTTTGACAAAAGATACACACAACAGGAGCCGCGAGCGACACCTGATATAGCACGTTTCAGGTGATTTTTCGGTATTGTGGATTACTGTCTATGGTAACGATACTAACAGGTACGAACAACGTTTGCGCCTTCTTTTCGGCGCTGTTATTACTGTCTATATCCATGATATTCGTACTCGAGGCGCCTGCCGAAGAAAACAAGTTACAGCCCCCCGATCGCGTCTATGTGTTCAAAGGCTCCGACTCTAATCCTCCATTTGAGTTTCTCGACAATGGACAACCCGCCGGGATGAATGTGGAGTTATTGCGGAGGGTTGCCCAGATCCAGGGATTTAAAATTCATATTGAGTTAGGTCCATGGGAACGTGTATACGAGGAATTTATAACAGGACAAATAGACGGACTCACGGGATTAAACCACTCTGATACACATAAACAGAATGCGGATTTCGCTTC
>JAKJCY010000037.1:7720-29525 GCA_022706235.1 Candidatus Hydrogenedentota bacterium
CGGCGATCTGGCGCATGACTACCTGATTGAGAAAGAATTCAATGGGCCTATACTTGTGGAAAACTCATTTCAGGGAGTACTGCACAGGCTTGCCGAAGGCCATGGCGACGGCGCACTTCTTCCACAATATCAGGGAATTTACTTGTGCAACCATAACAAATTGAAAGGCATCGTGCTTTCAGAGTCGGCACTATTTCCGTGGGCATATGGTTTCGCGGTACAGCCGGGAAATGATTTATTTTTAAGACACCTGAACGAGGGACTCTATAAATTCGCCGCCTCCGGAGAATATTTCAAGGTCTGGTCGCGCTGGTGCTCTGAGACACTGCCACAGACGCTCTCACCATATATAGGGTATCTCTTCCTGGCATTAGCGGCCATTATCTTCCTATTGCTGCTCATCACGTCATGGACATATGTATTACGCCGCGAGGTCAACAGGCGCACAAAGTCCCTGAGCCAAAGCGAGGAACGCTATCGTACCCTCTTCGAAAACAGCAATGACGCCTTGTTTCTGCTAAGGGACAAAATAGTTGACTGTAACCAACAGGCGTATGAACTATTGGGTGTGCAACGCCCGACTTTATTAAACACCACTTTGGCTAGTTTTGCCCCCGTGCTTCAACAGGACGGCACTGATTCGGCAACCTTGTTTGCAACGAGAATCAAGGCCTCCATTTCCGGTGAGCCCCAAGTGTTTCCCTGGGTCCATGTACGGTCCGATGGGGAACCTGTTTACACGGAGATTTCCCTGCGTGTCGTCCCGGGATTGACCGGACCCATCTGCATGGCTGCCGTACGAGACTTATCCGACCGAATCAAAGCCGAACAAGCCGCGCGCCGCCAGCAGGACCTGGTCCGTGCCATTACAGGCACCTGTCCCGTGGGCATTGTAATGTTGAATGCCCAAGGGGTGATCACCTTCGCCAATGCCCACGCGGAACGTATCCTGCGCCTTGAACATCCGCATCTGTACGATCGCACGTATAATGACCCTCAATGGAAAATTACCGCAGTGGACGGCGGCACGTTTCGGGAAGATGACCTTCCTTTTTACCGCGTGATGCGCACCGGAAAACCGGTTTACGATATTATTTACGCCATTCATCAATTCGAAGAAAAACGCACCATTTTGTCCGTCAGTGCCGCACCCGTGTTCACGGACACCGGAGTGTTGGACGGCGTTGTATCCGCCTTTGAAGATATTACCGCCAAGGTTGAGGAAGAGGAAAGACATAATGCCCGCTGGCAGCGGCTTGAACGGCAACAGGAGGCGCTGCTCCGTATCGCGCGAAAAACAACCTTAACGGAAGAGAGTTTCAGAGACACGTTCGGTCTTATCGTCACATCCGCCGCTGAAGTACTGAACGTGTCCTTCAGCAGCCTTTGGATACTTGACGAAAACCGGAACCACCTCAGGTGTATCGCCTCCTCTTCCGGGACGACAGAACCTGTTCCGGCTTCCTCTGTCCTTGACCTGCGCGCCTATCCGGCTTATAAAGAAGCTCTCGAATCCGGCAGGCATATTGACGCCGAAGATGCTCAGCACGATCCACGCACGGCTGACCTTGTAGCGGACTACCTGGCTCCTAATAGTGTAGGCGCCCTGCTGGACGCGCCGATACGGCTAGGCGGTAAACTTACCGGTGTTCTTTGCAACGAGCATCGTGGCGCCATTCGTCGTTGGCTTCCCGACGAACTGCAGTTCGCCGCGGAACTGGCAGACCAGGCATCCCAGGCACTCGCCTCTCACGACCATTTTCGCGCGGAACAGGAACGTCATTTGCTCGAAGAACGCATGCAGCAGACACAGCGGTTTGAAAGCCTGGGGATCCTGGCCGGGGGTATCGCCCATGATTTTAACAATCTGCTTACGGCCATTCTGGGCAACGTGGACCTGGCCCTTATGGATATGCCCCCTTCGAACCTCGCGGAAACCGCTCTCAATGAAATTAAGGCCTTGTCAACGCATGCGGCCGATCTGTGCCTCTCCCTGCTCATCTATGCGGGCAAGGGCAGGGCGGTGACCCAATCCTTGAATCTGAACGAAGAAATACGTCGTACGAGTCAGATACTGGGTACTTTGAATGCCCAAAATATACGTCTTATTTATCGTTTAAGCGAGAAACCGCCCGAAGTAAACGCGGACCGCGGCCAGATTCAACAAGTCATCATGAATCTGGTATTGAATGCATCGGAAGCCATTACCGGGGAAGAGGGCACCATCACGATCAAGACCTACCTGGTTCAATGCGACAGTCCTTACTTTCGCCGGGGCTATTTTACATCGATTCCCGACGAAGGCCTTTACGTGGCGATTGAGGTGAGCGATACCGGCATGGGCATAACCGAAGAAGAGTGTCAAAAAATATTCAATCCTTTTTATAGCACAAAGTTTGTAGGCAGAGGACTGGGCTTGTGCGCCGTACTGGGGATTGTAAACGGCCATAAGGGCTGCATTCGCATCCAAAGCAGTACGGGACAGGGTTCTACGTTCACTGTCTTATTGCCGGCAGATACCAAGGCACCTGTAACATCAGCCAGCATGGGATACGTCGAAGTCATCTATGCCGGGCCGCATTGCGTCCTCGTCATCGACGGCAACTCCATGTCGCTAAAAGTAACGGTGAGAATATTGTCGCGCCTCGGATATACCGTCCTGCACGCGGTCACCCTTGAAAACGCAGCAAGTCTTTTGCGTGACAAAGGTAAAGCGATTCACTGTGTCCTGCTTGATCATGCTCTAGGACAGGCACTGGTGGAAAAACAAATCGAAGAACTTCGCCACGCCTGTAACGGTACCCCCCTGCTCTTGGCCACCGACCTGGAAAAACAGGAGTTTCACCGACTCTATGGTCATTTCGGGTTCTCAGATTTTCTGGAGAAACCCCTCCGTGTAGCCGCATTGGCCGCGAAGTTAAGCGCGGTGATTGAAAATAAGTCATGTGGAGTTGCCGTATCCCCCCGAATTCAGTAATAATTAACCGTATATTGATTTGTAGCGGCACCAGAGATTTAGTTCAAGAATCGCAGATTCAGACTTCCTGACCTCGACAGAGTTTAGACGTGGTTTTTCGGAAAACAGTATTGCACAAAAGTTTGACGCAAAAGACCGTAAAGAAGGGACAGACTACCAAATAGCAAGCATGAAAAACAGGATTATACGCTGTACTCAGGGGCTATTTGGCAGTCAGTCCCTT
This sequence comes from Candidatus Hydrogenedentota bacterium, assembly GCA_022706235.1. Classification (GTDB taxonomy): domain Bacteria; phylum Hydrogenedentota; class Hydrogenedentia; order Hydrogenedentales; family CAITNO01; genus JAAYBJ01. The sequence goes on from JAKJCY010000037.1 coordinate 10,921, forward strand.
CTTTACTCAGTCTATATGTTTTCACAAAAAGTGCCATTGTATATTCCGACGAGTTCAGGAAGTCTGAGATTATGTAAATGCAGATTTATGGTGAGCTTTCAAGATAATACCGGATATAGAGTCAAAGTTTTTTTGCTGACCCAACGACAAGGTCGGATGATTATAAAAAAGCTTCCAAGCGCTAGCCGATGCAGTTCATTCGGCATGTAGCGCTAACAGACACGTGAATACAGACAACAAAAAGGAGTAAAGAATGCGCAAACAAAGTATCGTCGCTCCCGGATGGTGGGATTATACAACGCTCGATGAAGCGCTTCTGTCGGACGTTGCCCGGTTATCGGAAAAAGACCTGGCCCAGTTGTCCAGAAGCGGTTTCCAGGTTGTTTTTCATGAAACGCTGGAGGACTTTTATCTTGCCGAGGCACTGGAGTACCTTGAAGCCTGGCGCGCTTCCACCCCGGACAACCCCACGGGCATTTGCGGTCCCATCGGCCCTACGGAACAACTGCCGCTGGTCGCAAGATTGGTAAACGCCTTTGATCTCAACCTCGCTTCGCTTAATGCCCAGTTCTGGGGCATGGACGAATGGGTCCAGGACGGCAAGGCTGTAGAGGAGACACACCCCCTGTCTTTCAAAAAAGCGGACATGGAATTGTGCTTCAACCACATCCGTCCTGAACTCCGCCCTCGCCCGGGAAACCTGCATTTTCCCGCCGGGGATGTGACGGGATACAGCGCCTCTTTCGACTCCATGCGTTGCCTGATTATGCAGGGCGGCCAGGGCGATGTTAAGCATTGGGCCTTTAATGATCCGCCCAAGCGGGAAGGTGCCTGGGTGGATGCGCCGCCCCCGCCGGAAGAATACGGCAAACTGGGCACGCGCCTGGTAGACCTGCACCCCATGACCATCATGCAGAATGCGCGCACGTCGGGCGGCGGCCGCTTGTCCGAAGTGCCCACCCAGGCCATGACTGTCGGCCCCGTGGAGACCTGGAAGTCCGAAAGGGTCTCCATCTGGCAGGCGGGCAACCATGATAATCCTTTCGGCATGCGTCTGACCGCGTTTATGATCAGCAAGGGTCTTGCCGACAGCGCCGTGCCCATGAGCCTGTTGGCGAACCACCCCAACGTGGTGTTTCACTACTATCGCCCGGCCATCGGAAGTTGCAGCATTGAAATGCACTGATGGGATAGGCCATGCGGCTGGTTGATGTTCACTGCCATCTCGAAAGCGAAGCGTTCCGGGACAACCTTGACGACGTACTGGCGATGTCACGCCGGGCGGGCGTGTGCAAACTGATAACCGCCTCAACCGACCCTTCGCAATGGGCGGTATCTGCGGCCCTTGCCCGCAGGTATGCCATGGTGGAGTATGCCGCCGGCGTGCATCCCTGGTACTGTCCGGAAGAAACGCTGCCGCAGCTGTCCCGTCTTCCTGAAGCGGCCTCGGGCGCGGTGGCCATCGGCGAGATCGGACTGGACGCCAAAACACAGCGGTTTCCCCTCGCATTACAGATGGAAGTGTTTACGCCCCAATTGAAGACGGCACAGGCGTTAAACCTGCCCGTTATCCTGCACTGCCGTGGAGCATTCAATGAAATGCTCCAGTTGTTCAAGCAGCACGGCCCACCACCCGGAGGCATCTTTCATAATTTTTCCGGAAGCCCCGAACTGGCGGAACAATTCATGGAATACGGGCTGTCTTTCAGCCTGGGCGGCGTCTTGACCTGGCGGAACAGCATCAAACGAGTCCGAGTGCTCCGCCGCATTTATCCGGACCATTTTCTTCTGGAAACCGATGCGCCCGACATCCCGCCCGTGGAGGCACGTGGCACCGTCAATACGCCCGCCAACATCCTGTATAATCTAAAGGCTGCGGCGGAACTGCTGGAAGTTCCCGCGGAAGTAGTGGCCGAGGCCACCACGCGCAATGCCATTCGTATTTTTAAACTCCAACTATGACGGCGCATACTTGCAGGGCAGGTAGTCCCGGCACATCTTCCTGCAATTCCTACACCGTCTTCAGGAAAATTTATGCCTTGCTGTTCCGAACATACCGACTGGCAACACCGGACCCGCCTTCTGGTTGGCGACAGCGGGATTGAGCGCCTGTGCACCGCTTCGGTTGCCATTATCGGACTGGGCGGCGTGGGAGGCTATGCGGTGGAGGCCGTCGCGCGCGCGGGCGTGGGCCGCCTCTTGCTGATAGATGGCGACGTGGTGGAAACAACCAACCTCAACCGCCAGGTGCTGGCCCTTAACACCACGCTGGGACAAAACAAAACCGATACGGCCCGAGAGCGCATTGCCGCGATTCATCCCGGGACCACCGTGGAAACGCTATCCGTCCGCATTGGGGAACACAGTCTTTCCACGCTGGGAATTGACGCAGGCTGGCATGTCATCGACGCCATAGACGACCTTGACGCCAAAGTGGCCTTGCTTCGGTATTTGTATCAGCGGGGTATCCCCGGTGTTGCAAGCATGGGCGCCGGACAGCGGCTCGATCCGACACGTGTCCAGGTTGCGGATATCAGCGCCACCCGCGGCTGCCCGCTGGCGCGGCGGGTTCGTCAGCGGTTGCGGCAAAACGGCATCGCCCGGGGCATCCCCTGCGTCTTTTCCGATGAACCGCCTGTGCGACCCTGCGCTGTCGAAGAACCAAACAACAACGCACTAATCGGCAGTATTTCCTACCTGCCCGCGTTATTCGGCATGATGGCCGCAGGGGTGCTTATCAATCATATCTTGAAAGGAGCCGTCTCCACATGATGTATACCCTTTTGCTGGCGGGCTTGCTCTTGTTACAGCCGACCGATTCGAAACATATCTCCGACCGAATCCCGACAACCGGCGGCATTTACGTGGTCGCCCATCGCGGCGTTCATAACGGCATCCCTGAAAATACCCTGGCTGCCTATCGTAAGGCCATTGAACTGGGAGCGGATTTCGTTGAAATTGACGTGCGGGAAACCAAGGACGGCGCATTGGTCAGCATCCACAACCACACGGTAGACGACTACACGAAGGACGCCATCGGGCCTGTAAACACCTTCACGCTGGAAGAATTGCGAAGCCTGGACATCGGCAGCCGGGTCGGTCCCGAATGGGCGAACGAACGCATACCAACGCTGGAGGCAATCCTGGAACTTTGCCGGGGACACGTCGGCATCTACCTCGACCTTAAACAGGCTGATGTGGAAAAGGTGGCGGCACTCGTTAAAAAACACGGCATGACGGATGACGTAATTTGGTACGCGGGCGGACCACACCTGCGCGCGTTGAAAAAATGCTGCCCCGATTGCATTCCCATGCCCGACCCGGGTGCTGAAAGAAATCTCGCCCACCTGCTTACCACGTTCTCGCCAAAGGTGGTAGCGTCGACCTGGGCACACCTTACCAAGACCTTCGTCCAGACCTGCCACAAAGGCGGCGCGTTGGTTATCGTGGATGATGATGGCCCGGAAACGTGGAACACCATGCTTGACTGGGGAGTAGACGGCATTCAAACGGATGATGTACCGGCACTCATCGAAGTTCTTCGCGCCCGTGCCGTGCAGCCGTTTCCCGTCACTACCCCAAAAGAATCAAACCCATGAATCCCCCTGAATTGACAGTCGTTATTCCCTCTTACAATCCCCGGCCGGATCTGCTGAGGGCCCTGTATGACTCCCTCATGCGACAGAGCTTCAATGCGTTTGAAGTCGTGATTGTGGATGACGCATCTACAGAACCTTCCCTTTATAAATGGATACAGGATCCCCGTTTCCGCGTGTTGCGCCAAAAGGAAAACCGCGGCCCTGCGGCATGCCGCAACCTGGGCGCAAAAGCGGCGGAATCCCAATACCTGTTTTTCACCGATACCGACTGCGAACTTGCCCCGGATACGTTGCAGAAGGCTGCAGACGGACTGCGCGGAGGGGCCATCCTCATGGGAAACACGATAACCCGCGCGGTAACTCCTTTTGGAAAAGCGGTCGCGCTGCTCGGTTTTCCCGGCGGCGGCCTGCTTGGCTTCAATAAGGTCTGGCGTGTGGATGAAGATGGCTACACCAACAGTTTCAGCAGCTGCAACCTGGCCTTCCGCAAAACCGTATTTGAAGCGCTGGGCGGGTTCGACGAAACCTTTCCCGTCGCGGGCGGCGAAGATACGGTTCTGGCGTGGAAGGCGACACAGACGGGGTGCCGCATCCGCTACGTACCCGAGATGCAGGTCTACCACATCGAAAAAAGCACGCTGGGCGATTTTATCCGCTGGCAAATCACCCGCGGACGGGGCAATTATCACATCAAACAACAGGTAGGCAGGGTCGGCGGCTACCTGCGGCTGCGTATGTGGACCTTCAAAAACAGCCTTCGTGCCGCTGGTTTCCGCTATGCCCTGCCGGTATTGGGGCTTATACTTCTCTCCGTGTATTACCAGGTTAAAGGCATGTGCCTGGAAACGCGGGACGCCCGGAAACGGCGCGCCTGAGTCACGGGTCAGGTGTTGCGCGGAATGCCGGAGAAAAGGATGTCTCGTGCACACAGGACAAAAGCGTTTGTCGGCGGGTTGAAGTTTGATTTGTCGGTTCCATAAGACCTATAGGTCATATGGGACCTATACGTTTCCCCGTATGCTGTAGTGTCTTCCGTTTGTGCTGTGTTGCCCATGCTGTGTATGCTAGTCGCCATGATTCAGGAAATTCTTACAGAGACATCCGGTTCTTCCACTGCCGCCGCGCAGGAACCCTTGCTCAGCGTGGATAATCTTGCCGTGGTATTTCATACGGACCAGGGCGTTGCCCGGGCGGTGGACGGTATTTCTTTTCGCCTGGACGCGGGGAAAACCCTGGCCCTGGTCGGTGAAAGCGGATGCGGTAAAAGTGTCACGGCCCTGGCGTTACTCGGGCTTATACCTTCCCCGCCCGGCCGCATCGTCTCCGGGGAGATCCGTTTTGACGGACATAACCTGCGTGACTTGCCGGAATCCGCCATGCGTCGTATACGGGGCAATGATATCAGCATGATCTTCCAGGAACCCATGACCTCAATGAATCCCGTTTTCCGCATCGGCGCACAAATCGGCGCTGTGCTGCGTATGCACCGGGGTCTTTCCAAGGAGGACGCCCGCAGTGCCACTGCGGAACTATTACGGCGCGTGGGCATTCCCGAGGCGGAACAGCGGATGGAGGAATACCCGCACCAGATGTCGGGCGGTATGCTGCAGCGCATCATGATTGCCATGGCGCTGGCGTGCGATCCGAAACTGCTGATCGCGGACGAACCCACCACGGCGCTGGACGTAACCATCCAGGCCCAGATTCTCGCGCTGCTCCGGGAACTGCAGGAGCAGGCGAAACTCGCCACGCTGCTGATTACCCATGACCTGGCCGTAGTCGCGGAAACGGCCGACTCGGTTGCCGTCATGTATGCGGGCAAACTGGTGGAAACCGCACCCGTGGCGGAACTCTTTGCCGAACCGTGCCACCCCTATACACAGGGACTGTTCGCCTCGCTGCCGGCGGTAAATACACCGGGGAAGCGTTTGGCCGCCATCGACGGGACGGTCCCTCCCATCACCGGCTTTCCCACGGGATGCCGGTTTCATCCCCGGTGTCCCCACGCTCTGCCTTTGTGCCGTGAATTGGAACCGCCGCTGGTATCCGGAACGGCGCCCCACCCCACCGCCTGCTGGTTGCACCAAAACCGCGAAGCGGTGGGAACGGAGATGGCGCCATGACATCCCCCCTGCTCCAGGTGAATCATCTTATCAAACGGTTTCCGTTGAAGGCAGGCGTCTTCTCACGAACTGTCGGCGCCGTGCATGCCGTGGAGGACATCAGTTTCTCCATCCCGAGGGGCGCCGTCCTGAGTCTGGTCGGCGAAAGCGGCAGCGGCAAGACCACGGCGGGACGCTGCCTGCTGCGGTTAATCGAACCGGACAGCGGCGAGATTCACTTTGATGGCGTGGATGTCCGGGCCGCGGACAAACGGCAATTGCGCGACCTGCGCCGGCGCATGCAGCTCATTTTTCAGGATCCCTTCGGATCCCTGAATCCGCGTATGACCGTATATGCCATGTTGTCCGAGATACTGCGCTTTCACAACCTCGCTACGCGCCGCGAAGCGCCGCTCCGGGTGGAGGAATTGCTGGAACAGGTGGGGCTGCCCGCAGCGGCGGCAGACCGGTATCCCCACGAGTTCAGCGGCGGACAGCGCCAGCGCCTCGGTATTGCCCGCGCCCTGGCGGTCCAACCGGAATTTATCGTGGCGGACGAACCGGTTTCCGCACTCGATGTAAGCATCCAGGCCCAGATTCTGAATCTGCTTCAGGACCTGCGGCAGTCACTCGGATTGACCTATCTTTTTATCGGCCATAATCTGGACGTGGTACGGCATATTTCTGACCATGTGGCGGTCATGTATCTCGGCCATATCGTGGAAATTGCGCCGGCGGAGCGCCTTTTCGCCGGGCCGGTGCATCCCTATACGCATGCCCTGCTCGAAGCCGTGCCGAAAACCGACCCCGGCCGCAAAAAGGAACGTGAACTTCCCAAGGGAGAACCGCCCAGCCCCATCCATCCCCCTTCCGGCTGCCCTTTTCATCCCCGCTGTCCCCTGGCAGAGCCGTCCTGCGCACAAACACCGCAACAGTTGACGGAGATTGCTCCCGGCCATCGTGTCGCCTGCGCAGTCCGCACCAGACGCTATGCCGCCGTACTTTGATCAGATGGAATTGTCCTACAATTTAACTTTTGCAAAGTAAATACTGGTTTTGCCTTCATGGGAGGCATAGTAACTGACCCAGAGCAGGCCATCGTACCACACGAGGCCAGGGTAGCTGGTGTCGCCACCACTGGGCAGTTCCAATACGGGCGTATAGGTCTCCGGCGTCAGCGGCCCCAGGGCCATCCGGACATCCGGCACGTACTTTCGACCTGCCCCGACCATGCGGCCATCGGGCAGGAGGATAAAATTCGGGCCGCCAATCGCCCAGTCCAGTTCTTTGAACTGCCACTCGGTATAGGGCGCCCTGCTGGAACCAAACCAGGCATTGCGCGAATCCCCTTCCCGCCGTATCAGCGCCAGCATGGTACCATCCGGCCGAAAACGCAGCGTCGTTTCATTTGGCTTTCCTGTCACCGGGAGTTCAGTCAACGTCGTCCAGTCAAGCCCGTCCTTGCTTTGCATAAGGGTAAGCGTCCATTCCTCCTTTTCCTCTACAGGTCCACTATAAGTGACACCATAAGCGGCATCACCATGCCAGGTAGTGCGCCAGAGCCAGTCGCCGTCACGGCATATGGGAGTCGGATCAAACCAAGTCGTGCCATCGTTTGAAAGACTGACCCGCGGACGCCGCCCCAGCAATTTACCGTCCTGATAGAGCGACCCGCCCATGGTTATCATGAGCCGGTTGTCCGGCGTAAGGCATATTTTAGGGTCGCGCAGATCAATGCCGTCCTGCTGCAGCAGGGCGCGAGACGTCCATGATTCCCCATCGGTTGAAGCTATCACCCGGATACAGCCATTACCCTTGACATGTCCCGAAGCCTCGCGGAAAACGCAGTACCACGTGTCGTTAAAGCGAATGAGATCCGTAAAGGCATTATGGTCTCCCTGGTCCCATATTTTATTCACCGAAACCAGTTCTGGGGTGTCCTGGGTGAAAGCGGGAGCGGTCAGGGTGGTGATAAACAAGGTGACAAATAACAGGGGCGATAATTTCATGCGGAAGATCCTTTCGTACCTTATGAAAATTTTTCTGTAAACAAAAACAAGAAGTTCGGTATGTTGTTCACGCTTCAGCGTGCTAATTTGTTCACAGCATTTCTGTTAACACGCACACTAAAGTGTGAACAACATACTCCGAATATTTTCTTTCTGGGTTGTGGGCAAGGCCCACGTTAGTAAGTCTTTTCTGACAAGGTAAGACAGCGTCGGACGGAGTCGGACCAGTTCAGACCGATCTCTATAATGCCATAAACTTGTTTTCCGTACCGTTTTTCAGGTGGTAGCGTTTGACGCCGGGTAAGATGGTTCCTTCCGCCGGAATCAGTTCGCATGGAACCTGTTCCGGCAATACCAAGGTCGCGTTGCACCCCAAGGGCACGGTCAACACAACTTCATAGTAAGCTTCTTTGCGGAGCGCCTTGAATGCGAAGGGGCCCCGAACAGTATGTGCCGTAGCCTCCAGGTCGCCGATGTCGGCCAATTGCGGGCGCACATCACATGCGGAAAATCCGGGCGAAGTGGCGCGAATACCCAGGATATCCATGTATAAAATATAGAGCGGACATACAGGACAGTGACTCCACTCGGCGGTGGAATCGGGCCGCGCCGTCCAGTTCTCCTGCAGCGTATTATTTAACAATACCGAGTCCATGGTCGCCCAGCGCGTGCGGAAATCTTCAAGAACAGTGCCAATACGTCCACCTTTCGCCAAAGCCCAGTAGCGCCAGTAGGCGTTTGCAGGATAGGACAGGCCCATTTCCGGCGGACAGGACGCCAATGCCTCCAGCGCGGCCGCCGTAGTGCCGTCCGGGCACTGGTCGAACAGGATGGAGGTTGCCAGGGACCGGTCGCAGAGGCGGAGTCCTTTTTCTTCTTCCGTCCAGGGCAGATTGGCCACAAACAAGCCGCGCTCCCCATCCCAATAACGCGCCCGGGCCGCTTCGAGCAGCGAATCCCCGAAGGCCTCATAGGCGCGCGCCCTGTCGTTCTGCCCGAAGGCAACGGACAGCGGCGCCAGGGCATGCCGAAACATGGCCGCCGCATAGAGATTAAAGGCGCACGATTTATGCGCTGGTTTCTTGTAGGCATCGTGGTCAATCCAGACGGTCGGTATGCCCAGGTTTTCCACGGGAAGCAGGCCGTATTCCCCACGGATGGATTCCAAATAGGCGGCAAAACGGACCAGGCGTGGATAGGCCTCGGCCACGGCGTCCAGGTCGCCTGTTTCCAGGTAATGATTCCAATTGTCGAATACGAAGCCTACGCCATGGTCCAGGATGGGGCCCCAATAGGCGGCCTGTACCTGTTTCTGCATGACCCGGGCCAGCCGGTCGAAGGCGGGCCAACAGTCCAGGAAATACCCGTCGGGGGTCAACCCTTCACTAAAGGTGCGCAGAAACCGGGCCGGCAGCAGCGTGTCACCGAAGCCGTACCGCAGGGCAAACAACTGCGGCCCGCAGTCGCCGCTATATTGCTGCCGCTCCCTGCCCATACCATCCACCACCACATCTATTGCGCTGTTGTGCAACGTGTTCACCGTGGCATTAAAGAGACGCTGCAGGGCGGCGTCGGCGCACTGTACCTGCACGGGATTGGGCCAGTCGTAAAGGCGTCGCCGCGCTTCCATCTTGAGGATACGCACGGGGCGGGACGCGTTGCGCACATGCACCTGTACCCACCGGAAAGATTCGTAATCAAAGGGTTCGAAATGGTTCATGCCTTCGCGGCAGATAAACCGGGTCCATGCGAAAAAATGGGTGTCCATCCAGGCCGGTCCGTCGTCTGCGTGTGATTCCTGAACCATCATTTCTACAATCGCGCCCTCCGGCGCATCCACAGCGAAGCACGGCCAACCGACGATCTGTTCCGTGAATTCAAAGGTGGCATACACGCCTTCGCCTTCCGGCGTGGCGGGCAGCAGGTATCCGGACCCGTCCGGCAAGTTTTCAACAACCGGTTCATTGACCAGGTCGAAAGAACCCGGAATACGCATGTCAAACCAGTCGCGCGGATCGCGGTGCCAGAGGATCCGGCCTGAATCCGCCAACCCTTTTGCGGGAACCATGACCTCCCGCGTCAGCGGTATTTGCCGCGTACGCAGCGAGCCGTTTTCTTCCTGGATGCGGTCAATGAGGTCGTTGCTTTCATAGTTGCCGCATGCGGCGGGCTTGTCCGGCGGGCAGGTGATGGGCATGGCGTCCAGCCATTCCGGCCCCGGTGCGAAGCCGGGCGTATCCCAGCCAACGGGGTGCAGGCGCGCGTCGAACTCCTCCTGGAGCGCGCGCAAGTACCAGCGTTTGTGTTGGCCCGGCGCATGGGCACGGTCGAGGTACGCCTGCCAGGTAGTATCGGAAACCACCGCCTGCTTCGTGCCGTCTTCAAATTCGAGCACGGCATGGAAAATCATGCCCGGCTTTCCTGCGGGCCAGGTACCGTCGCCCAGCCCGTAATGAAGTACTTCTACGCCGATGACATTTTCCCCGGCCTGCAGCAAAGGCGCCATATCGAAGGGATCAGTCGACTGGAAGCGCGGATCATAGGGAGCGGGCCCCCACTGTACGCGCGTGCCATTCACGGTCAGGCGGTACCGGCTGTCCGCCGTTATCCAGCCCCGCGCGCGCACCGGTGTGCCCGAGGGCAGGTCCAGTTTTTTTCGGAATAAAATGAACGTGTTCGACAGGGTGCGTTTTGAGGGCATCCAGATCCATCTGGCCGGGGCGAGATTGATCTCGAATGGCCGCGGGACAGCCGCATCAAAATACCGCGCGTCCCAGCGGTCTTGTGTCAACGGGGCATCGAGATATTCTGGACGAACGACCTGAATGGAAGAAGGTGCCCCGAGTATCATGGCAAGCAATAGAAGTGTTTCTGTCGGCATCGAAGTTCTCCCGGTTCATAGGCGAATCCACCCGGAAGGGGGGATACCCGTGTATCTTAGCATGTCTCCGCACCCGGAAATACAACCCTGAAACTGTGATACTGGGCTTGTCGTTTGCCGGTTACAGGCGCGGCCTGCCCGCTTGGGCCGCCGCGTCCCCGGGAAACCCGGAGTCTTCCGGAGACACACCGAAGTAATTGGTGTTGAAAGTCAGGTTTTCCGGACCGGTCTGGTTAAAGCGAATGGGCTCGCCGGAGGTATGGTAAATGATATTCTCTTCTACGAGGTACCCCTTGCTGCCTTGATCGAAGAAAATACCATTGTTCGGCGCACCGCCATGGGCGAAGGCGCTCCGATGCACATCATGGAGCAGATTGCCGCGCAGCACCGTGCCCGGCTGGTACCCAAGGGTATAGATGGCGCCGCCGTCCGCGAGCATTTTCATGACGTCCCGGACATGGTTGAATTCCACCGTACAATTACGCTGGGTCGTTTCTTCGGAATCCCACCTAAATCCGATGGAGATGCCTGTGTAGGGCATGTCGCTGATGTCGTTATGGTGGATGCGCGTACCGTCGCAGAAAGCGTCGAAGACGCCTACACACCCGTGGTTGACCGCACCGCAGCGGCGCAGGCCGCACTCGCCCACCGTGTTGCCCGTAGGTGCGAGCGCGGGCGCAACCCAGTCCGCAGAAAGCGAACGGTCCCCGGAGAGGGAACCGTCCCCTTCCAGGGCATCGCCGCGCCAGCCGACCATGATGCCCGTGCCGCCGATGTCCTCCAAGACACATTGACTGATGGTGTTGTCGCGGCATCCCGCGCCCAGCACAATTCCGGACGCCCCGGTGTGGGTAACGCGGCATCGCGTCACGCCGCAGTTCTCTGCCCGGCTGAATTTCACCGCGCCGGGAAGAGCGTACGAACGCGCCTCCATGGAAGTGCCGTAGTGTCCAGCCTGAATTCCCACATAGCCGAATTCGGGCAGGGCCCATTCGGCATGAGAGAAGGTCAGTCCTTCAAAATGCAGGTTGCGCACCGGCGCGGCGTCAGTGCCCTCCGCGCGGAGGAGCAATTCCAACCGGGGCGCGATGAACGATGTTTCGTTCGGATCTTCACCCGGTGCCGCCTGATACAGCAGCCCGCCGGTCCGCCGGTCCAGGTACCATTCGCCGGGAACATCCACGAAAGCGCGGGTATTCTCCACGAAGCACGGTTTGTCCGGACTGGTGGTGGTCATGCTCCCGTGCCCAATCCATCCCGCGGGATGGCTCACACGGACCTGCGCCCCTTCAGCCGTCTTAACGAGCATGCGCGTGATGGACCAATTCTGATATACCACCAGTTCCGCCTGTTCCGCTTCTGTCAGGGACACAGGCAACGGCGATTTCAACGTGATTTCAGTAACAGTATCGTCCACAGCCGCCACCCGAACCAGATCTTCGCCGTTTGGAAAGCGGCCCCGGGGCAAGCGCGTCTCTTCCCGAAACAGCTGCCGAAAATACCAGTTCCCTGCGGCAACCTCCGGCAGCACCGCCGTCCATTGGTCTCCTTCGGCTCGTGTCCAGCCAGTGACCGGACGGCCTCCGCTGAGTACGGGCGTTTCGCCTTCGTAAGCCTTATAGGTGACAACCCGTTTCTCATCCCCGCCGTCCGCCGGCGTAAATACCAGCGGGGCATCCAGATAATACACTCCGCCCCGGAGATACACGGTGATATCGCGGGAATCGCAATCCGTACCTTGCGCGCGAACAGCGTCTTGGGCACGCTGGATCGTGGCGAAGGGTGCCTCCAAGGTGCCCGGCCCCCCGTCATCGCCCCCGGGGGCCACATAAAACACTACAGGGACCACCGCCAGGTTAACCACGGTTAAAATTAGATTCATTAGCAAAGTGCCCATAGGAAAATCCTCCGCAAGAGTCATTTAAAAACCCTGTAAACCGTCCCGTCAGGCCATGTTTACAGGGTTCTTCATTTTGTAGATGGAGCCGGCGAAGGGAATCGAACCCCCGACCTGCTGATTACAAGTCAGCTGCTCTACCATCTGAGCTACACCGGCACTTTGGTTTACATAGTATAATTTGGGACAGAACGCTAAAACAACCGAAAACTTCAAATCGCTATTTTTCAATATCATATCATCAACAGGCGTTTTGAGGAGAAGTGAACGGAATGCAGGAGCGGGAACTTTTACCGCCAACGGTGTATCGCTTCGACAAGGGCCTTCACATTTTCAAAAGGAGCGTCGTTTTCTATTTCTACGTAGAAGATGCCGCCGCCACGCCGATCATGATACTGTTTTGCAAAGGCTTTTATGACCGCCTCGATTTCAGATGGTGTGCCCCGGGGCACAAGATACTGGCGGTCTGGATGAATGTACAAGGTCACCTTGTTACAGGCGCATTGCTCGAACAGGGCCGGGTTGGATTCAAAGAATCCGATTTGCGGCCATAATCCGTCTATGCCGAGGTCTATCAGTTCGTCCAGCGTGCCCGCTAAACATCCACACGAGTGGAAGAAGACCTTTCGCCCCGCTTCATGGATGGGTGCCATCAGCCGCGCATAGCGGGGTACGAAGTGTTTTCGGAACAAGGCGGGCGGAAGGATGGGCGCCCATTGCGTGCCCCAGTCATCGCCAAACATAATGACCTCCGTGCCCGCTTCCAGCATGCTATGGATGACCTTCAGAAAATATGCCACCAACCGGTCCAGAAAACGCAACAGCTCCGGGTCTTCGGTCAGAATACCGGTAAGCACCTCGTCCATGGGCCGAAGCGCATGGAGCCGCTCGAAAAGGGAGATGGTGCCCTCGAATACGAGATAGTTCCGGCACTGTGCCCCAATCGCGTCTCCATCGAATGTAGGCACGGAGGGAAAGGCGTACGCCTCCGCCGCTTCCCAACTTTCAAACGGATACCGGCGCGGATGGCCCCAGACGCCAAAGATAAGATACTCCCATTCCGTTCCCCATTCGTCCGTGCGAAGTTCATGGTAGCGGCCGTTGGCGTCAAACGCGTCGGGAGGCGGGCCGGGAATACGGTCGAAAGTGATGGGGTTGTCAGGAAGATAGGTGTTGAATAAATCGAGGAGTTTAGTGCCATGGACATAGAGCCCCGCAGGCGAAGGGTGGTAGACGACGGGGATTCTGTCCGGGGCATTGAATGCGAAGGTGTCCAACATGCGTTGACGCGAGGTCATGGCTGAATTCCCGGCCCGTTTTTACAGGAGAATTTCAAAAGCAATAACGTATGGTTACTCTTGATGCTTCAACAATTCCAATGCCTCTGCATCAGCCAGATCCTTAAGCCTGCCGGTTGCCCTTTTATTACAAATAAGGTCCTCCAGCGAGGGGACATGCACCGAAATACCTTCAATAGTGATGGCAAGTGAACGTTCAAAGGACTCCTCAAACTGAAGTCCAGACGCCGAAGTAATAATATCCACCCTCCGTGGAGCCACACCTATTTGAAAGATAGTCTCTTGCCGCTGAAAGTCTTCCCGGGACAAATCGTGCATGGGCGCTCCAAAACAGCGTAGCGCCTTTAGGACAGCCTCCGCGTTTTCTTTTGAAGGCAGTACCCATATATCAATATCCATGGTGGCCCGGGGATACCCATGCGCAGCAAGGGCGTATGTGCCAACCAGCAGGTACTTAACGTTGGCCTCGTTCAAGGCATGTAATATCTCTTTGTAGTCTTTGTTTAACATCGTATTTTTTACTCAACGATGCTGCTTCACGGGTTAAGGGCCATACCAGTGCTATGCGCATCGCCGGCGTGCCGGGAACGAAGTCATCATTCCGGAACTCGCTCATTCGACCTTTGACTATATGTCGCTTCTTCATGCGTTCAAATTACCATGTTATCGAAGAATCAATCAACTGAGGAGAGTACACTCTGGCCCCCGGCATGCAAACGTACACGGCTTTGTTCTTCCGCATCAAGAGGTGTAATGCGCCGCTTTCAGTGAAAAAGGTTAAGGTTTCTTATTACCCTGTCGCTTGTTTCCGGAGCGTGTATGCGTTAAAAACCATTCATAAAGCGCGGGGTTGGTATAGGTTTCCGTCCAGGAGTCATGCCCCGCCTCGGGGTATACCGTAAACGTCACGTTTCCATCGGCTTTTTTAAGGGCGTCCACCATTTCCTGCGACGCCTGCAGCGGCACCACGTCATCCTTGGCGCCGTGAAACACCCACGCGGGAAGATGGGGAATCATGCGGGCCATGAAGGGGTCGCCCCGGCCGCAGATGGGCGCGATGGCGGCAAACCGGTCCGGATACTCGGCGGCAAGGCGCCACGTGCCGAACCCGCCCATGCTCAGCCCGGTGACATAGACCCGTTCCTCGTCAATCCGGCAGGTGGCGATGATGTGGTCCAGCAGGGCGTTCAGCGTGTCTATCATCTCGCCGCCGCTCCACCACTCTCCGTCCGGGCATTGCGGCGCCACCACCACGAAGGGAAGCGCTTTACCTTCTTTGGCAATCAACTTGGGCGGGCCGTGGGTCTCCACCAGGCTCAGGTCATCCCCACGTTCCCCCGCGCCGTGCAGAAACAGCAACAGCGGCCATTGTTTCCTCGAATCCTCATACCCTTCGGGGAGATAGAGCAGGTAATTTGATTCCACGGTTTTACAAACCTCCTTTGAAAAGGACTGCCCATGTGGAACGGCGTCTCCCTCCTGTACCGGCATCCGGGTGGTGCAGCCCATAAAGCACAGGGAAAGGAGAAAGCCAAGGGTTGCCGACCAGATTCGCATGTTCATAATGTATTCCTTCCTGCGCCACTTTAAACCTTAAGCCCTGCTACGCATACACTGCGGCATCGCCCGTGGAAATACTACTGTATCATTCCGCTTCAGGTCCCTTCAAAAGCGGGCGGCATCCAGGTCCGGCGCCCTTGCACCGCCGTATCCGAACCGGGGCCATATCCGACATTCACAGGAGGACTTCTCCCGGGTATCGGGCGCTCAGTTGTCGGGCGCTCAGTCAGTTTGATACGTCCTCCCCCCATGAGGTATACTTCGCCGTGTTGTCGGGGTGTAGCGCAGCCCGGTTAGCGCGCTTCGTTCGGGACGAAGAGGCCGGAGGTTCGAATCCTCTCACCCCGACCATTAAAAAAGCCTTTATTTCCCGGGGTTTGGGCGGGTTTTTGGTGTTTTCCCGCCTTTTTTTTTCTCACAGGCGGTTTCTTTTGTTCCAGGCGCACTTCTTTTGTCGGGACGGGCAACGTAGTTTGCGGCAACATAGTTACCGCCTGCCTATCCGCTCTACAGGGCGTGGCCCGTGGGTTTCCCACGGCGGCCTTGGACCGTATCCCCGACCGGGGGCTTTTGATGTTTCATGCCCAATCGGCTATGATATCCATCAATTTCGGTAACAACCAAACCTTTCGCGGGCAGTAACCATCCAGGTAATTACTTATGATAACTGTAACCGTTAAAAACGGGCTGGGAACATGGGGTAAACAGGGGGTGTGTATCTTTGCTGTGTTTTTTGTTGTTACGATTGTTCCTTGGATTGAACCCGCTTTCGGCGATTGGCCGGATTGGCGCGGGCCTGCGGCGGACGGCCACAGCGACGCGGAGGGGTTGCCGTTGCGGTGGTCGGAAACGGAGAACATCGCCTGGAAAACGGCCCTTCATGATTTCGGCCATTCGACGCCCGTTGTCCTGGACGGCCAGGTCTGGCTCACCACCGCCAAAGAAGACGGTACCGCACTCTACGCGGTCTGCGTGGACCTGGACTCCGGCGAGATGGTGCATGATATCGAAGTGTTCCGTATTGAAGAACCGCAACCCATCAATGCGCTCAATTCTTATGCGACGCCGTCGGCCGTTATCGAAGCGGGCCGTGTCTATGTGCACTACGGCACGTTTGGTACGGCCTGCATCGACACCGCCTCGGGAGACGTACTCTGGCGACGCTCCGATTTGAATTGTGACCACATGCAGGGACCGGCGTCCTCGCCTGTCCTCTTTGAAGATCTGCTCATCATTACCGTGGAAGGCACGGACAAACAGTTTATGGCGGCGCTGAATAAAAGTACCGGGGCAACCGCCTGGCTGTATACCCGGCCGTATGAACCTTACAAGGAGGTCAAGCCGGTTTTTCTCAAATCCTATCAAACCCCGGTACTTCTGGAGATTGACGGCAAGACGCAGTTGGTAAGCAACGGCGCCATGATGGTGACGGGGCACGCGCTGCGCACAGGACAGGAACTCTGGCGGGTTCTGTACCGGGACGACAGCACCATTTCACGGATTGTCCACGGACATGGTTTACTGTTTGTCAATACCGGCGGCAACCCCGGCGGCACCCAGCTCTGGGCCATTCGCGAAGGGGGCGCGGGCGATGTGACCGATTCGCATGTGGCCTGGAAACTGACCGAAGACGCCCCCCATCAGTCCTCCCCCGTTCTTGTGGGTGACTTGCTTTATTCCGTGAGCGACGAAGGAACCCTGCTCTGCATAAAGGCGTCAACGGGCGAACGTCTCTGGTCTGAACGTTTACGAGGCAAGTACACGTCTTCCCTGTTAACCGCCGCCGGCCGTATTTATCTCTCCAACACCCGTGGAATGACCACCGTCATAGAGGCGGGGAACCGCTATCACAAATTGGCGGTCAATCAGATTGACGGTGAGTTGTGGGCTTCTCCGGCGGTGGCGGAAAACACCCTGCTACTCCGCACAAAGACCCATCTATATCGAATCGCGGACACACCTCCACAACCAAGCCCCCTTCGCCGTAAGAAACAGGCCTCCGTTTCGGGGAACTGACGCCCTGTCACCCTTTGGTTGACGATGCCTGTTTTTTTGCCTTCTTGATGCGGTTGATCTCCCGGGACAGGGCGATCCCCCGTGTGCGGATGGAATACCAGGCAAGACGCACCTTGTCCATGACAAAAAAGCGCCGGCCATATTTCCGGAGCGCTGCGGGATTAATGGCAATGCCCAGTCCCGGCCCATCCGGCGGCGCGAGTTTGCCCTGTTGATGGTGAAACGGCTGTTGGAGAAGACCGTCGCGGCCTTCGAGCGTCCACCCCGGTGGGTTATAGGGATACTCAAGCAGTCCGGTGTCTGCGAACCCGCTTGCGACGAACAGGTGCAGGTTGATGGCGAAGCCGATACCGTTGGTCCAGGTGTGCGGCGTGTAGGCAAGCCCGTGTTGTCTGCACAGGGCGGCGATTTTAATGCTTTGGGCGATACCGCCGGTGAAGGTGGCGTCCGGTTGAAAGACGGAATAACACTTACGCTCGATCATCATCTTGAGTTCGGGCAGCCCGGCGGAATGAAGTTCACCGCCCGCGATGGGCACCCGGCTATAGTCCGTCAGCGAGGCCAGGTCATCGTAGGCGTCCATGGGCAGCGGCTCTTCCAGCCAGCCCAGGCCCGCGTCGGCGCAGGCGTCGGCAAAGCGCTTTGCCCGGGGCAGATCCCACAGGGGCGCATTCGCGATGATGGTGACGCGCCATCCCTGGTTGGCGTCCACGCCCAGCCGCATTTTGCCGCCAAGGGCGCGGGCCGTCTCAGTCACATGCCGGATATCCTCCTGCTCGTCAAAGGCGTGCACGCGCAGTTTGGCGGCGCGAAACCCCTCTTCATAACGTTGTTCCAGTTCCTCGATGCGCTGTTCCGGCGTTTTCAGTTCCCCCGTGGACGCATACAATTCCACGGTACACGGGCTGCCGCCGAGCAATTCCCACACCGGTTTGCCCGCATACTTGCCCTTGATATCCCAGAAGGCCGGTTCAATCCAGGCGTTATGCCAGCCGAGATAGCCCATCTCCCGCACGCGCTGCTGAATCAGGGGAATATCCGTGGCCTCCTCTCCGATGAGGTACGGCCCCAATATCTCCCCCAGTCCGGCGCGTTCCCGGCCCATCGCCGTGCCCGCGCTGTACCCGATAACGCCGTCGTCGGTAATCACCTTGATGAGGGTAAACCGGTTTTCCGTCTGGGGCAGGCCGGGTATCCAGCTGGGATAAAACGGCGCCGGCAACGGAATGGACACATGATACAA
>JAKJCY010000380.1 GCA_022706235.1 Candidatus Hydrogenedentota bacterium
GTGGTGCATATCGCCGTAGAGGCCAAGAGCAAGGCGGACCAGGAAAAACTGTCGCGCGCGCTGGCGAAACTGACCGATGAGGACCCCACGTTCCGGGTTCGCATGAATGAAGAAACCGGACAGACCATTATGGCGGGCATGGGTGAATTGCACTTGGAAATTCTGGTCGACCGCATGAAGCGTGAGTTTGACGTGGAAGCGAATGTCGGGAAGCCCATGGTCGCGTATCGGGAAACCGTTCGCGGCCGCGCCGAAGTGGAAAAACGTTTCGTGCGCCAGACGGGCGGACGCGGCCAGTATGCCCATGTCGTGCTGACGCTCGAAGGCGGTGAATCCGGCTCGGGTTTTGTGTTTGAAGACAAGATTGTCGGCGGCGTGATACCGAAGGAATATATTCCGGCGGTGGAAAAAGGCTGTCGCGAGGCCGTGGAAAGCGGCATCGTCACCGGGTATGCCATGGTGGATGTGAAGGTTACCCTGACCTTCGGCTCCTTTCATGAAGTAGACTCTTCGGATATGGCCTTCCAGGTTGCCGGCTCCATGGCCGTGAAAGAGGCAGCGCCAAAGGCGTCGCCGGTGCTTTTGGAGCCGATTATGAAACTGGATGTGATAACGCCCGATGAATTTACGGGCGAAGTTATAGGCGACTGCGATCGCAGGCGCGGACGGCTGGCAGGCATGGAAAGCGAAGGCAATACGCAGATGATACGCGCGTTGGTGCCGCTGGCGGACATGTTTGGATATGCCAATGACCTGCGTTCACGAACGCAAGGCAGGGCGACTTTTACAATGGAATTCTCGCACTACGACGCCGTACCGGCGCCGGTGGCGAATGAGATTATGGAAAAAATGGGCAATGGTTTTCGGTTCTAGTGGAGCCGCGTTGTCCGGATATATTGGGTTAGGCATCAATGCTTGGTGTTGTGCCGTGAGGCTGTTTTCAATGGCCCGGGCGTGACATAACCACGAGCGCTCGAGGGGCGCCGTGTGAAGGAGATAGCCATCATGGCGAAGGAAAAATTTGAGCGCACAAAACCGCATGTGAACGTTGGCACGATTGGTCACGTGGACCACGGCAAGACGACGCTTACCAGCGCGATCAC
>JAKJCY010000381.1:0-351 GCA_022706235.1 Candidatus Hydrogenedentota bacterium
TACCGAAGATGCATTTTCAAAATCTCCGCTTCCGTCATCGCTGCAACGTCCTGAGTAGAGGAAATTCTGGACACCGCAACGGCTGCAAGGACAGCGATAATGACCAGAACGGCGATGACTTCGATCAGCGTGAAGCCGCGCTGTTGGTGTTTATTGTTTTTACGATTTGCCATGTTCGGTAATTTTTGCTTTCGCGTTTATTTCATTGGCCCGCCGGGATTGATCAGTCGCGTCCGTCACATTCACAGCAATATCCGCCCTGCCCGCCTCTACTATTCGTGTGCATCCTACCATATTTTAAAACGTTTCGCTAAACCTTTATAAGCCGACGATAATTCGACGATCCGCTTG
>JAKJCY010000381.1:361-1102 GCA_022706235.1 Candidatus Hydrogenedentota bacterium
TCAACTGTTATCATATTCTCAAATAATGTAATCACTTATGGGAGAAAACTTTGCACAATCTCTCGAATCGTCATTCCCGACCAGGCGGGAATCTAGGAAATAATTAAAAACCCTGGATTCCCGCCTGCGCGGGAATGACGCGTCGGGGCAATGCCGTTGACGGAACATGACCCCTGGATTCCCGCCTGCGCGGGAATGACGCGTCGGGGCAATACCGTTGACGGAACATGCCCCCTGGGTTCCCGCCTACGCGGGAATGATGACAAAATTGTTGGTTTTATGAGGTTTTGCAAAGCTCTACGGGAGGCCAATATGGTAAGGACGCAAATACAATTGCCGGAAGAACAAGTGGCAATGCTGAAAAAAATGGCTGCAGCCGATAACAAATCGATGGCTGAGATCATCAGGCAATCTGTTGATTTTTTTGCCAAGTCTAAATCACTGGATAATGATGCGCAGCGTCGTAAACGGGCACTGGCGGCCGCCGGCCGGTTCAGTTCCGGAATCAAAGACCTGTCCGCCTCTCATGATGACTATCTGGCAGAGGCTTTCGGCAAATGAGCATTTTTATCGATACATCGGCATTTTTAGCCATTTTGGATAAGGACGATGAGCGTCATCATCTGGCTGCGGAAGTCTGGCGCAATATTTTAATGTCCACCGAAACGCTTGTTACAACCAATTATGTTCTTGTGGAAACATGCGCCCTTGTTCAACATCGCTTGGGGATGCCGGCAGTAA
>JAKJCY010000382.1 GCA_022706235.1 Candidatus Hydrogenedentota bacterium
TTTATCCCGAGGATATGATTATCACGTTGAACCAGCAAGACTACCATCGGGGCGATATTGTCGTCTGGCCCGAGAACGGCGAGTATATTGTGAAGCGAATCATTGGCCTGCCCGGCGATACGGTCAGCGTGGCGGACGGCGCCCTGTTTCTGAACGGCAAGTACGCCTCCGAACCCTATATCCTTGAAGGGATGAATTATTTTATAGAAACGCCTGTAGCCATTCCGGAAGGCCGGTTCTTTTATTTGGGCGACAACCGCAACGCCAGCGATGACAGCAGCCTGGGGATCACCGCCGCACCATCCGGCCAGAACAATAACGATTTGTATCTGGGGCATCTCGATGACATCATCGGCAAGGTTGTATTCCGGTATTATCCGTATAACCGGTTCGGGAAGGTGGCGTCCTATCCGCTCATCAATGTTGCGGGACAATAACTATCCCCACAGCCGCGCGATAGAACAACACAGTAGGCGTACCTTCCCAGGTGCGCCATCGGGCAATGCAATACGCTGTGGCGCTCTTCCTGGACGCACCCGGGAAGGTATGTGGAGCAAACAAGGAGCATGGAGTGATAACAGCGCAGTACTTTGAAACCGCCGAAGTCTTGTTCGATGCAGGTCCCGCCCCGACGGCCCTCATCGTGCCGGGCGGCCGCACCCCCGTTCGCTTATTTGGTGCCCTGACCTCCACCCCGATAGTCCCGGGTTCCGGCCTGCACCTCGGGTACACCGATGAACGGCATGTGCCCGAAACCGACCCCCAAAGCAATTACGCCTTGACCGTGGCCATGATACACGCCCTGAAGCTGCCGCCGGCCCGCGTTCTCAAAGTGCGAACGGAACTGTCTTTAGAGGATGCGGCCACGCGGTATCACGAAACCTGGCGAATGTTTTTCTTCACAGGCGGCACAATCCGGCTGGCGCTGTTGGGCCTGGGCGACGACGGACATACCTGTTCACTGTTCACGCCGGAACAGGTACGGTCCTGTGACCCGGACCGCTACGCCGCGCCTGTGCTTCGGGATACCGGTCCGCACCGCGTTACCGTCACCCCGGCCCTGCTCAACCGCGTGGAACACATCATCTTCCTT
>JAKJCY010000383.1:0-661 GCA_022706235.1 Candidatus Hydrogenedentota bacterium
CTTCAAAGGGGGGACTTCTCGCCGCGTTGGTTACGTTTGACTGTAATGGTTTTAGGCGTTGCCTTAATTATTCAGCAGTCCTCCTTATATTCCCTGCGCCACAACATGCCAGGTCCCCCTTTGAAGGGGGTGGCGCGAAGCGCCGGGGGATGTACGCCCTGCAATAACAACCCCGGAAAGTAGTTTCTCCCCAATCTTAGTCGTTTTCGCGCAACCACCGCGATATTTCATCAGTCACCGCCTGAATATCTCGGCGGACATCTTTCTCCTGAAAACGCAGGATATGAATCCCCATCGCTTCCAATTCCTCTTGCCTTTTGACATCGTGTTCATACACCTCCTCCAACTGGTGGCTGTTGCCGTCTATTTCGATGACGAGCCTACGCTCATTGCAGAAAAAGTCCACGATATAGTTCCCGATGGGCACTTGCCGGTGGAACTCATACCCCAGAGCGCGGCCTTTGAGTGCGTTCCACATCAGCACTTCGCCGAGGGTGCCGTTTTTTCGGAGTTGACGGGCAAGCGAACGTAAGCGTGGATCATACCGAAATTTTCGTGTATTTTCTGACATGGGTGTAGGAGTCCTTTTGAATACGTATACATCCCCCGGCGCTTCGCGCCACCCCCTTCAAAGGGGGACTTCTCGCCGCGTTGATTACGT
>JAKJCY010000383.1:804-1086 GCA_022706235.1 Candidatus Hydrogenedentota bacterium
CTTCAAAGGGGGGACTTCTCGCCGCGTTGGTTACGTTTGACTGTAATGGTTTTAGGCGTTGCCTTAATTATTCAGCAGTCCTCCTTATATTCCCTGCGCCACAACATGCCAGGTCCCCCTTTGAAGGGGGTGGCGCGAAGCGCCGGGGGATGTACGCCCTGCAATAACAACCCCGGAAAGTAGTTTCTCCCCAATCTTAGTCGTTTTCGCGCAACCACCGCGATATTTCATCAGTCACCGCCTGAATATCTCGGCGGACATCTTTCTCCTGAAAACGCAGGA
>JAKJCY010000384.1:0-416 GCA_022706235.1 Candidatus Hydrogenedentota bacterium
GTTTCTCGGACTCCCTGATCCGCCTGAATTGCACGAAAGCAGACTTGAACAGGCCATTATTGACAATTTGCAGAACTTTTTGCTGGAACTGGGCAAGGGCTTCTCGTTTGTCTCCCGGCAGAAGCATATTCGATTCGACGACGACGACTTCTACATTGACCTCGTTTTCTACAACTATGTCCTGAAGTGTTTTTTGCTGGTTGATCTGAAAATGGGCAAGCTGACCCATGCCGACATTGGGCAGATGGATGGCTATGTCAGGCTTTACGAGGATCGCTTCAAGGTCCCTGGTGACAATCCTACTATAGGGCTGCTGCTCTGCTCGGACAAAAGCGATACGGTGGCTAAATACTCTATCCTCAACGAGAACAAACGCATCTTTGCTTCAAAATACCTGCCAAATCTGCCCAGCGAGG
>JAKJCY010000384.1:426-1075 GCA_022706235.1 Candidatus Hydrogenedentota bacterium
GCGCCTCGAAATTGCCAGGGAGCGCCGCCTGATCGAAGAGGCATTGCGAGAGCGCAAGGCATTGCCGGAAGGAGGGCAATAATGAGCAACGGCTTCTTCCCTCCGCGTACGCACCGCCCGCGGCACGCGCGGGTATTGCCTGAAACCGGTGGAACTATCGGGACACAACCCATAAGCCTGCCCGAAAACAGTTGCGCGCCACAATAGTAGGCGTACCTTCCCAGGTGCGCCATACAACGACTTACACGGCATCATACCGCATCCCGGCGCACCAGGGAAGGTACGCCCACCGAAAGACGGCCTGCCGTATTGCTCCACTCACGACCCTACGCTTCCCACATACGTTCCCAGAATGGGATAAGACACCTCCGTTTTTGGAATAACCACAGGATCATACACCGGATTCGAGGACTCAAAAATCCAGGACGCCTTTTTTTCCCGCAACCGTTTCACTGCGTATGCGCCTGAAGATTCCCCCAGGGAATAATCCGCCGCCAGCACCACTTCCCCATTGCGTCGTGGCGGTGGTAAATTCCAGAAGATTAAGTAACCCTCGTATCGTTGGTTATTGCCTCTTGGAAAGTTATGTTGTGGATATACACATTGTTAATGGAGTATATTATAAAGCGAAGGCACTTATTCATAGTTC
>JAKJCY010000385.1 GCA_022706235.1 Candidatus Hydrogenedentota bacterium
CTCAACAGAGGGTGTAAAACGGCATAACTCCATCAAATAGAATAAGTTGTGCCTTAAGTTAGTGCCATTCTATACTGCTCCGAAAATTTTGCTGAAGTAGGGACTGACGCAAGCGAGCGAAGCGAGACGGATCTTTCCCTACCTCAGCAAACTTTCATCGTTTACGGGGGAGCCACAGGGCTCATGAATGGCTGTCCCTGGAATTATCCCATTATGGACTTTCCTCATGGGTTAAACGCAACATGCAGCGGGTCCGGCGGGTGTAGTCTATTGCTTGCCCCGGTTTCTTTTGCGCGCTTTTTTTTCTTGTCTTTTCCGTCTGTTCCTGGTTGATTTATGCCGCCCGGCTGCCATAGACATGGACACATCGCCGTGTTCCGGCGTTGTCGTAATATCCAGCAAAGTCTGGTCCTCATCAAATACGTAGACCAGGTCTTTTCCGTTCCATTTTCGAAAATAGTCCGCATCTTTCTTGTTCCCGTAATCAATCCCCACCACCCGCTTGTACTGATGTCGTTTATCGGTTATGCCCACGCGGATTAAGTCCTCATTCACGGAAACCGTAATTCAACCTGACACAGGTTTGGTATAATTCACCAAAGCGCCATAGAATATTGACCACCAAATTCCTTGCCGGTACGCTTCCCAGTTTGATGACTCTTTCGGACGGCGTGTCGGCAACAACGGTTTTTGGATGGACGCAAATAGGACGCTCACCTGAGGTGGCGAAGGCGGTGGGGCATAGTGATCCCCGTTTAACGCTTCGGGTTTACGCTCATGTAAGCCTTGAGGAATTAAGTAAAGCGGCTAAATCGCTCCCGGTCCCGAAACCTTGCGCGATGGAGCAACTAGCCAATAGAATACCCCTCGCGGGCATGGATACGTTATCACTCGGTGGAGGAAAATCGTTACATTTAGAGTCATCTAAAGGTACTTGTGATGTAAAAAAAAAAGAGGCGGGAAAACACCAAAAACCCGCCAAATATCGGTCAAGGAAAAGTAGGACTGGTCGGGGTGAGAGGATTCGAACCTCCGGCCTCTTCGTCCCGAACGAA
>JAKJCY010000386.1 GCA_022706235.1 Candidatus Hydrogenedentota bacterium
GCCGGTCTCAGGGTCACAGGAATCGATCGTGCATTCATCCCCGTCATCGCAATCCAGTTGTGTGTGCACACAACCGCCCGATTCTGGATCGTAACTGTCTGTCGTGCAAGGATTGCTGTCATCGCAATCTTCGCTTTCTCCTTCGATAGGCTCTTCCCCTTCGCCCTCACTGACTACAGTAAACTCGGCGTTGATATGCTTGTCTGCATCCATGACCACAATTCCGGGAACGTCACTGCCGCCCAGGTCTTCTGTCCAATGGTCAAATTCATAACCTTCGTTTGGCAAAGGCACCAAGTGGACCTCTGTCCCGGCAGAGTACAGTCCGCACCACGGTTGGCCTTCAAGGGGGGGGCAGATCTCTATTGGTTCCGGACTTGGCACCATGGTTCCATGAATGTATTCAGGGTTAACCGCTCCCAATCCAAGCATTAGCGAGAAGACTTCGCCCTCACCTTCCCCCTCACCTTCCACAGACCCGAGCACCCAACATAGTGGAACGTTCTCCCCGGCATCGTAGTGATACAGCTCCCCGTTCTGCCATAAATACGCGGCGCGTATGGCATACGCCATGGGATTAGAACCGCCCTGCCATCCGGCGAGGTACGCGATTGCCTCGCTCAACACTATCCGCCAGTCTGCATTTGCATCTCCAGGGTGAACGGATACCGCTTCCGCCTTGGCTTCAAAAGTGCCAAGATACACCCCTGAAACCATGATTGCCAACAACATCACCGCCCTGGTTCCTGCGTGCATTTTCATGATTAATCCCTCCGTTCTAACCACTATAATTTAGCGTAACCTTTACTGGAAGCAGTTTTCATATTGCATACAGACCTAAAGAGTATATATCATTTTTCTCCCCTGATCGAATTACTCTATCCTGTAGAAGTTTCTTTGAAGGACGCTATCCATCCGAAGCCGCACTACCTGGTCAACCAGAAGATGACTGACTCCCTGAAACGCAAACTGTGGGTGACTGAATTGAAATCAAGGATGCGAAGGAAGCCAAGATAAAGAAGGCCGCAACTTGTAGG
>JAKJCY010000387.1 GCA_022706235.1 Candidatus Hydrogenedentota bacterium
TGCACAAAAGTTTGACGCAAAAGACCGTAAAGAAGGGACACGTAAAGAAGGGACAGACTACCAAATAGCAAGCATGAAAAACAGGATTATACACTGTACTCAGGGGCTATTTGGCAGCCAGTCCCTTCTTTACTCAGTTTATGTGTTTTCACAAAAAGTGCCCTTGTATATTCCGACGAGTTCAGGAAGTCTGAATTCATAATCCGCGAAGACTGTCATGGCCTGTGCGGATTTTTTTTACAGGCATGTCGGCGTTGTGCAGCCGCCGGCCCTTCGTGTCCTTCCCGACCTTTGCCTGATCTAAGGGTTAAACGCGAATGACAGGAGGTCGGGGGGAAATTATCCGTCCCGGTTCAATGCGTTTTGTAAGCAATATACAACGTGGCGATTCCGAACGTCATGCGCTGCAAGGCAATGCGTTGGAAGCCTGCCGCCTTCAGGCGTGCCGAAAAAACGCCGCTTTCGGGAAATTCCTCCACGGAACGGTTAAGATAACGATAGGCGTCCGGATGGCGGCTGATCAGGCCCGCCAGGAACGGCAGGATGCGCCGAAAATAGACCAGGTAAGCCGAGCGGATAAACCCGTTTTCCGGCAGACTGAATTCAAGGACCAGAATGCGTCCACCGGGACGCAGTACGCGGTACATCTCCGCGAGCCCGGCATCGCGGTCGCTGAAATTACGAACCCCGAATGCCACGGTTATCAGGTCGAAGGTGTT
Source organism: Candidatus Hydrogenedentota bacterium (assembly GCA_022706235.1). Lineage (GTDB taxonomy): Bacteria > Hydrogenedentota > Hydrogenedentia > Hydrogenedentales > CAITNO01 > JAAYBJ01. The sequence goes on from JAKJCY010000387.1 coordinate 720, forward strand.
ATCGGCAAAGCAGAGGCTTTCCGCGGCCGCCATGGTCAGGGCGGTGCAATCTTCCTTGCCTTCATTCTCAATTTTCAGGCGGGCGGTACGCAGCATGGCGACGCTGATGTCCGCGCCTACTACGAAGTTGTTCGCGTATTTATCGGCCACCAGCGAAAGAAGCACTTCCCCCGTGCCTGTGGCAAGGTCCAGAATGGTCATCCGCGTGGAACAGGGAAGCGCTACCAGCAACGCGTTGCGCCAGGCCGCGTCCCGGCGCAGGGACAACCAGCGGTTGATGCAGTCATAGTGGGCCGCTATGGCGTCAAACATGCCCTGTATTTG
>JAKJCY010000388.1 GCA_022706235.1 Candidatus Hydrogenedentota bacterium
TCCTCCGGGGTCTGCCAGACTCCGTCCATCTGGAGCACCCGTTCCTGCCACGCTGGAGCGTTGAGGGCGATCAGGTCGCCGCCCCGTTCCAGATACGCCTTCACCGATGCGATGGCGGCCATCGGCAGCCGTTTCGCATCCGGCAGCACCAGCAACGATATCTGTTCCCCGGCAAGGGTCTCCGGAGCACACAGGGCCCGGGCGTCCAGTTCGACAACGTCATAGCCGGTAGCCTCCAGAAGCGTTTTCATTCGCGGCGCCAGCGTTTTTGTATTCCCGAATGCGCCATCGGCAAAAAGGGCCGCCACAGGATTCGAATCCGCCACGGCAATACCGGACACCAGCGCCACAACAATACAGGCTATCAAACTATGTTTCATAAGAAACTCCTTTCAACTATATAAAGGTACAGGGAACATATATCCTTTTCATAACTCGCTCGCGGCGGCTTCGGAAATTCCCATGACAACCCACTCCTTCTCAAGTTCCATTTGGGAATGAGCACATAGTATTACAAATTGTGCCAGACTTAATGCGTTTTTAGTAGGCGTACCTTCCCGGGTGCGCTGTTGGGGAAACGAACCAGATAGTTTATATTTTCGGCTTTAAGCGTCTATAAGAACACAAGTGATGACACCCGCCAACGGCGCACCTGGGAAGGTACGCCTACTAAAACGCGTTCCTGTAATTTAGCTCGGTTCTTTGCGTTGTAAGTAAGCGCCTGTTCATACCTCCATGGGCGCAACCCCTTTGACGCAGAGGGGTGGTGGAAAATCCGCACCTGCTCAGGGTGGCGGAGTACCGCAACCCTATAGTTGCCTGGCAAGGCGAAACCCGAAGATGCCGCTGCGATTACCGGGCGAAACACTAAAGCGGAGCGCCGAACGACAATACTGGGCGTTGTGGTACCAGAAGCCGCCACGTTCCACGCGATATGCGCCACGAGGGGTGTCCAGCCAGGCGCTGCCGTTATCCGGCGCCCCGGTATAACTGCCATGCCAGTCATCTTCAC
>JAKJCY010000389.1 GCA_022706235.1 Candidatus Hydrogenedentota bacterium
CTTGGCGAAAGGGCCTGGAGACAGGCGGATGGTAGGGCCAGGCCTGGTTTGGTTCGTTGTTCGTACACAGCCTGTTTTTAGGTGTGCTTTATTTTCCGGCCAAGGCGATGAGAAAAGCAAATTGTTTTACCCATCTGTCTATCACTGGATAAATCAACCTTGGGCGTGACGGGTGCTCTTCTGGATTCCGGTCTTTTGTCCTCCTCGTGCCTCGTCGGCCAAAAACCGGAATGACGGCGGGAGGGCGGAAGAAGGACGTGTATCGAAGGGTAAGCCAGGCCGCGAAAAGACCGGAATCCAAGTTTATGACCTACTTTCGCTGGACTTAATGCGTTTTTAGTAGGCGTACCTTCCCAGGTGCGCCGTTGGCGGAAACGAACCAGAAAGTTTATATTCCCGCCCTTAAGCGTCTATAAGAACTCAAGTGATGATACCCTCCGACGGCGCACCTGGGAAGGTACGCCTACTAAAAGGACCCGTAATTGAGCAAAGATGGTGTTAAGTTCGCTTTGTAACGCAATAGTTGCCATGAGCCTATAACTCATTCGGAAACCATGAAAATATTACCGAAATTTTTGAAGCAGGATAAACATCTCCTGTAGTAGGAACTACTTCATCTACGTGCTGTGCTGTAACGGAACGTTTTGTTTTTGGGGTGAGGCATTATTTATAGTGCAAGGAGTTCTATGTGGTCGCCAGGGTTACAAGAAAAACCAAGGCGGAAGTATTTGGTGTTTATGTATGAAATGGAAGGAGTGACACATGAATCTGATACTTATTGCATGTATGGTGATGGCGGGGGCCGCCGGTGCTGCGGATACACTTGCGTCGCTTGAGGGTCAGTTGGAGGGCACGCCGCCGTCTGAAATGATGAAAGGGTACCTGACGAAACAGGCAATGCGTCTTTTGGAGGAACGCAAGGCGCGGTATGAAACGCTGAAAACGGAGGCAGAGATACAAGCCTATCAGCAGGACCTGCATGCGTTCTTTGTGCA
>JAKJCY010000038.1:0-9888 GCA_022706235.1 Candidatus Hydrogenedentota bacterium
GTCGGTAAAACGGGAGACGAGGCTTTTTTCGAGGAACACCGGTTTCCCATGCCCTTTGCCAGTTTCGAGTGGATGATGGAAGGCGGGGTCTATGGCGCCGCCCTCCATACACTTCCCTGCCCTGCGCCGTTCTCCAACCGACGCGACCAGTGGTGGTCTCTTGGTCTGAGCGCATACGGCGGCGGCACGGAACTGGCGCTGCTGTCGGGGCCTTGTGCTTCGAACGGGCGGCATAGCGTTATCAAGGCGGTACAACCCGGATTTGTGGAATACCCGGATGCGTGGTTGAAGGTGCCGCCGGGCGCTGTTATTGAAAAAACCTTTTACCTGGACACGTGGACAACGCCCCGGGAAGGTGCCGGATTTCAGCACGCGGTACAGGCCGCTTTGGACCTCTATCCCCCGTTGGTCACCCCGGATCTGCCTTCCTTTCGTGAAATCATCGAAGGAAAGTTGCGTTATGCGGAAACCCGCTGGCTGGACCGGGGCGAGGTAGCCGGGTTTCGAAAGTATCCGGACAAGGACACCCTGGTCATGGGCTGGTGCGGCCAGGCGGAAGCGCTGGGGTATGCGCTGCCCCTGTTGGCAAAACACATGAACATTCCCTACGGGGGCGAGCGAGCACAACGATCGCTGGATTTTCTGTCGAAGGCGGCATTTTTTGAAGGAGGCTTTCATACCTGGTATCTGCCTGATAAGGATCGGTGGGAACGAAATGAACCGTTATCCCAGGGACAGGCCATGCTTTGCTTCGCCAATGCCATTCGCAACGGACGTGAATCGGGCATGGATACCGGCCGCTGGGAGACGTTTCTACGACGGGCCTGCGCCTTCCATGCCGACCGCATTGCGCAGCCGGACTGGTCGCCCCATTCCACGGACCAGGCCTTTTTTATCGCTCCCCTGAGCCAGGCCGCGGCGTTGTTTGAGGAGCCTGCCTGGCAGACGGCCGCTGCCAAAGCGGGCGAGGTGTATGCCGAGCGGTCGCTTTCCATGCGGGAGCCTTACTGGGGCGGGACGCTGGACGCCAGCTGCGAAGACAAAGAGGGCGCTTTTGCGGCATTACAGGGCTTTCTGGCCTTGTATGAATCCACCGGGGAGCCGCGTTATCTGGAGTGGGCCGGCCATGCCCTCGATGTCGTGCTGAGTTATGTGGTAGTCTGGGATATTGACCTGCCGGCCGGGCGGCTGCGCAACCACGCTTTCAAGACCCGCGGCTGGACGGTGGTCTCGCCCCAGAATCAGCACATTGATGTATATGGAGTGCTTATCGCCCCGCTGGTCTACCGGATGGGCCAGTTGCGGGATGACCCCCGCCTGAAAGATATCGCGCTGATCATGTACCGCAATTGCGGTCAGCTGATGGACGCGCAGGGCAGCCAGGGGGAACAACCCCAGCATACTAACTATGCCCAGCGGGGCGAGGTGGATGATATAGACGCGTTGCGCGGCGGCTATGTGGAGGACTGGACCGTATTCTGGATAACGGCCCATTTCCTGAACGCGGCGGCACAATTCCTCGAACTGGGCGCTCCCGTTCTGGAGTGAGGTAAGGATGACCTCTTGGGTTAAAGGCAAGGTCCCGGTTAAATAGGTGTGCGTAATTGACAAGAATGAAGTTTGGCAATGAGCGGTAGATACGATGAAAATGGTTATCGGCCGTCTTCACGCTGTTGAAGCAAATAGGGCTGTAGCAATCTTTCCGAACGCATAACGCACAGGATATACACGGCATCGTTTTCGGCCCTATAAAAGATCCGGCAAGGGCCGACCATGACCTCCCTGTACGGTGTGCCTGCTAATTCGGGGGGATGCTTTCCTGACCTCGGATAGGCCTCGAGTCGCTCGGTCCTGCGCAACACCTTCTCGACCAAAAGAGTCGCCGCCTGTGGGTTGTCAAGAGCGATGTATTCGGCGATAGCATCCAGGTCGGTCAGTGCCGGCTCGGTCCAGTTCAGGCGAGCCACTTCTTCATCCTCTGCCTGGCTTCGGCGCCTGAGAACGTGCGATTCTCAAGTATTGCGCGTTCACCGCGAGCAATGCCTTCAAGAAGTTGCATCCTGTGTTGCATGAACTCGTAAGCGTCCACATCAACCAGGTAGGCTGCGGGCTTGCCGTGTTCCGTGATAAGAACGGGCTCCCCCGAATCCCGCAGATCGGCTATAAGCCGAGTGGCTTGCCGTTTCAGTGTTGTAACCAGTTCCATCTTCATAAATAAATGATACTATAGTGATACTATTTTTGTCAAGCCTTCTTTCAGTCCGCCGGCTTGATGGGGTATCACCCCGGAAATGCAATTGCCCGTGGAGATCCACGTTGCACCCGCAGTTCATTTCCTTAAACAGGCAGGCAATATAGGGTAGGACCTGATGCGGCCAGAATAAGAAATGTGCCACACCGGACATGCTCCTGTTCGAATAATGCCTGTTTACCCGGACAATAGCAGCCGCATTTCCAAAAGAGAAACGGAACCGCCGTCTTCGCGACAACGGTTCCGCTTTTTTAGCGAACGTTATTATCTTTACTTGGCTGCACCGGCGCAGGCTTTCGCCGCCTTATCACTGCCAAGATAAGCGACATGTTTGTTCATGGCATTGAGATAGGCATGTATGGCCGCCTCGACGATGTCTGTGCTGACGCCGTTGCCGCGGTAGACACGGTCGCCGAAGCGCACGGTCACATACGCTTCGCCCAGGGCGTCTTTGCCCGGTGTGGTGGCGCGGATGTCGAACTGCTCCAGCCGGCCCGTGATACCGACAATTTTTTCAATGGCCACACAGGCCGCGTCCACGGGACCATCGCCGGTGGCAGTTTCTGTTGTGACTTCATCGCCGTGGCGCAATTTGACCAAGGCTACGGTCGGGTCCACACCGGAAGCGCGCAGCTGTTCCAGTTGATAGGTCTCAAATCCTTTGTCATACATGCCCACGATCAGCATGCGCAAGTCGTCGGAGTACACCTCTTTTTTCTTGTCCGCCAGATCGATAAAGAGTTCATACAACTGGTCAATTTCCGCTTCGGACAATTCGAAGCCCAGTTCCTTGCTGCGCCGGGCCAGCCCCGCCCGGCCGGAATGTTTTCCCAGCACCAGATCGCTGCGTGCGCGGCCCACCGATTCCGGCGTCATGATTTCATAGGTCAGGGCATGGGCGATCATGCCGTGCTGGTGGATGCCGGATTCGTGGGCGAAAGCGTTGCGCCCCACCACGGGCTTGTTGAAGGGGATGGTCAGGCCGGTGATCATGCCGAGCAGCGTACTGGAGGGCACAATCTCCGTGGTTTTGATGCCGCATTCGTAGGGATAGCGATCGCCGCGCGTATGCATGGCCATCACCACCTCTTCCAGGGAGGTGTTGCCCGCGCGCTCGCCGATGCCGTTTACGGTACATTCGATTTGCCGCGCGCCGCCCTCAATGGCCGCCAGCGCATTGGCCACCGCCAGGCCCAGGTCATTGTGGTTATGGGAGGAGAAAACGACCTTGTCCGCGCCTTTGGCCTTCGAAATCACATAGCGGAACATTTCCCGGATTTCATCCGGCGTGGTGTAGCCGACCGTGTCCGGTAGATTGATGACATCGGCGCCGGCCTCGATGGCAACCGAGGTGATTTCCACCAGGAAATCCCAGTCCGAACGGGTCGCGTCCTCGGCCGAAAACTCCACGCGGGAGATGAGTGACTTCGCGCGCCGTACTGCCGCTGCCGCCGCGTCCAGAACCTGTGCCCGGTTCATGCGCAGCTTATGTTCCATATGAATTTCCGAAGTGGCGATAAAGGTGTGCAGCACGGGGTGCCGGGCATGTTCAAGTGCCGCCGCCGCACGGTCGATATCTTTATCCAGGGCCCGCGCCAGGCCGGCGACGCGGGCGTTTTTCACGGCCTTGGCAACACGGGACACGCTCTCAAATTCATCCTGTGAAGCGATGGGAAAACCGGCCTCGATGATATCCACACCCAGACGGTCCAGTTGCTGCGCCATTTGTATCTTGGCGTTGTTGTCCATACTGGCGCCGGGGGACTGTTCACCATCGCGCAGGGTGGTGTCAAATATGTATATACGGTTCGACATGACTTATTAGTCTCCTCTTATTTATTTCAAGTGGTATGTTTTTTTACTGTGGGGAAACATGAAACAACGGGACAGGATATCCGGCAGGCGGTCAGGCGGGAAAAGCGTTTTTAAAGAAGGCACCCTTGGCTGTGGGCGCGTCAGGCGGGAGAGTTACGTCTCACCCGGCGGATTCCGGTGCTTTCCGGCCTGCCGGGTCAGAGCAGTTGTCGGCCCGGGCGATAATTACGCGCAGAAGACGCGTAACCGCCGGGCGCTGGCACCTCCGGGCCGGAAACAGCCACAAAACATAACCCCGCCTTCTGCGGAAGGATAGGTAGTTGATGGTTATTACGCTGTTTCATCTGGTCTTTCTCTCACTAAACCCTATCAGAAAATTTACTTTTTGTTTACAAGTCAAGTATACCACGGGCACCCTGCATATTTCATCTACACAGCCTATCCCTGAAACGGACATTTGATATAACGAAGGACCAGTTTTCCTTATTCCTGAATATTTCCTGGCCCTGTTTCTGAGCGTCCCTTTGTTTACGTGCAGGAAGGCCCCCTTTTATCTCCGATACGGCATGGGTATAGGAATACCGGTTCAGTGGAACCATTCAGCACACCCGCCCGCAACATCGCTTGTACTTCTTCCCACTGCCGCAAGGGCACGGTGCATTGGGAGAGGTTTCCTTGGATTTGCCCTCCTGTACGTGTTCCGGCACGTCTTCCACCCATTCAGAAAGGCCTTCTATACCGTCCGATGAGTCTGGATGATGCATGTGAGGAAACATCTCAACATGCCGCAGGATCATCGGAAAGATAGTGGAGTCCAATAATTCCTCGAACTTCACATTATCCAATTTCAAAGTCTGCTGCATATCGCAATACATCTCTTCGCGCACATCGGCCGGACTCACTGCAAGGTTCCAACACACTTGGCCAAGCATGAATGCCGTTTTAACCTGTTCCTCGGAACCATCGCATTGGTCAATCAGTGGCTGCACATACTCTGCAAATGCATTTCCAAAGTGTCCCAATCTAATTCTCCTCTCAAGATGTATTGCCCTGACCGGCACATGTGCTGCTGTATCGACTATAGGGATAATTATGGCGTATCTTGTTCTGTAATTCTTGCCTTTTCATCGTCCGTGAAGCGGCTGTTCGCGACCGGTCCCGGCGCCCAGCATTGTTCCGCTTTTCCCGGCGCCGGGGCTACCATGGGAATGCAAAACAGTTCCCCGCCCGAGGCATCTTTCGTAATCCGGCCTCCGGCGTGCACAATGGCTTCGCGTGCCAGCGTTTCACACACGGCGATCAAATCATTGAAGGTATAGGCGGTATGGCTGAACTTGATGTCGCGCTTCAGCGCGCTGGTGAACTTTTCCGGCAGGGCGTTGTATCCCAGGGTGGTGAACAGCACCCCGGCCGCGCTGGACGGGTTACAGTCGGAATCCTGGCCGCAACGGGTGGAAATTTCGATCGTCTTGTCCGGGTCGCCGTTGCCGTATAGCAATCCCATGACAATATAAGCGCCATTAAGTTTCGCATCGATATTGAAGCCTTCTTCCTTGCCGCAGGAAGCCTTGCGGTAGTCGGGATTCAGGTGGTATTTTTCATTGAGCCGCTGCCAGGCCGTTTCCCAGTCTTCGGGGAATTCGTCATGCCAGCGCAGCACATCGCTGATGCATTCATGGTACTGGCTGTCCGCCGGAATGGCGCGCAATCCGGCTTCCACCAGTTTGCGCGGGGAAGTCTCGAAGAAGGCTTCGCTGTACAGGGCGCCGACAAACTGGCCGCCATACAGGCCGTCGCCGTAGTTCATAAGCCGCCCGAAGCGCTCGCCGAGTTCCAAAGCGGTGGCGGGCATGCCCGGCGCGAGAATGCCGCTGAAATCCGCCTCAATCTGGTAGTCAATGTCATCGGCATGGCCGTTGAACTGGGGATGTCCCGAATCCGGTGGGGCGATGCCCTGGCGCAGGTTGCGCCGTCCAAATTTATTGGCGTGCCAGAGTTCATACTTGCTGTTGGCGAAGTCAATGCCGGCCTGGCGCGCACTGACCGACCAGCCATGTTCTTCCAGGCTGCGTATGAAGGTCATCTCCACGTAGAGGTCGTCCTGACCGTACTGGTTGATCATGTCCGGTGTCCATTTGGGGTAGTTCGCCTCAGGGATGATGCGGCCGTTGAACTGAAACTCTGTCGGGCCGCCCCAGCCCACGCCCGCCATTTGGCCAACCCACGCGGCCATCATTTTGTCTTTGTAGGTGTCGGCATCCAATTCCCTATAGGCGCCCGCCGGAGTTGAAGGGCATTGGGCCCCGCAGACAAGAGCCACTACAGCAAGAGAACTGCACAGGAGTGTGGTACGCATGGCGAATTCCTTCCGATTGTTAATGCGGCAAGAGATTTTTCAGCAAAGTCAAGTGTAAACAAAATAAGGGATTCTTCACAAGCGGATTAGGCGCCCGCCCGACTATCCCTGCTGCAGGAGAACGAGCACCTGATCCTTGATGTGCCTGAAAACGGCCTGCGCCTGGGCTTCCGTGCCGCAGGGATTGAAGTGGCATTCGTCCAGGAACAAATCGCATTCCCCGCGCACCTCCTCCGCGACGGGAATATAGCCTGCACCTTTCGTAGCGCACAGGTCCTGAAGAAGGGCGTTGTACAGTTCGCGTATCCGGGTATAGGCTTCGAGACTCAGATCGGGGAAAATGGTCCGTGTAAGCGCCTGCTCCACGTAGGCGCGGTTATGCTCCGAAACGGCCTCCGGCGCAATCCCGGCGAAACTGCAAAAAAACGCCTCCATGCCGCATGCCGTGGCGGTGTTCATGGAAGCCTCCATATTTCCCAGGGACCGGCGGTGCAAAAATTCGGCCAAGCGTTCGTCCGAGGGCAGCAAATATTCGTTCGCATATCGGTCCAGCAGGCGGGAATGCCGCAGCAGGCGTTTCCCCCGCTCCAGGGAGGAACGCCAGGCCGCATCCGAATGCAGCCAGCCGTTCAGGTGGGCGGTCAGGTCATTTATGAAATTGTAGTGAACGAGCAGGTCGGGTTCGAGTGCGGCCACCTCCTCTATCAAGGCCGGTTCTTCGGTGCTGTTCAAGCCGTAAATGCCGCAGTTGACCACCTCAATCCGGTCCGCATACCCGGGATAACATTCGCGCAGCATCCATTGCAGCATTGCCGGATAAGTCAAGGCGTCCCTGAACCCCCAGACCGTGGTGGACCCCCCTATGCAGGCGATGCGGATCCTTCCCGGCGGCTTCGGCACAGTAATTTCGGGCCCCCGGAATCCGTGGCTGTTTGTGGAGAACTGTTCCATCATGACGGTGGTGGTAAAGGTTTTCAACACCACATTCGGCTTGAACCGTTTGACGCCGGGGAGGTACAAGGAATCACTAAACGCAAGAAATACCCCGCGCGTTTCGCCGTGTTCCACCAAAGGGTGTAGTGCAACTTTCACCGCGCCGGCGGTATCGTTTTCGTGTACTGGAAGCGTCACCAGGGGAAGGGTGGCCCCGGAAAACACCTGCTGCAGGGCGTTACGCAGCGACAACGCCCTTGATTTCTCCGTCAGGGGCACCGCCAGCAAAGACGACAGCCCGTTATCCAGAGAGAGTCCATGCAACGCTGCGCCATAGGTGCCGACAACCGTTTCATCATGGTCGACCAGAAGAATCCATTCACCGCGCTCTTGGGCAATCCGTTCCCGTTCCTGCGCGTCGGCTCCGGCCAGTGCGGTCAATTCGGGTACTTCCGGCAGTGGGAACGGCCAATCCGGACAGTAGCGGGCGTAGAGCGGCTCAAAGAGCCGCCGCGCGGCAGTCATTTCAAAGGGAATGGATGCGGGGGTATCGAATGCCGGCGCCGGCCGCGCGCGCGCCCACAGTTCTACCCCAAATGCGGCCAGTATCAGCCACAGCGCCAGGCAGGCCAGGTAGAACGCCACTCTTCCCAGGTTCCGCATTCCAGGATTCGCAAACCCGCTACCGCTTGACACGTTATAGACCAGACGAATCATGTGCTGTTGCCTGCCGCGGTTTAACCCCGGTCACTGGCCGGACGGATTCAACCGATGGAACGCCGAACCGGCGGTCATACCTTGTAATGCCTTTACGTAGGAGCGCGAGGGGGCAAAGAATGTGCCGTTTAGTAGGCGGTAAAATTCTGGGTGAAGTAGTATTCCCCATAGTTATAGGCCACCCCGATACCGGTGTGTGTGAAGTGGCAGTTCAGGATGTTCTTGCGGTGCTCGTCACTCTCCATCCATGCCTGCAGAATCCGCGCGGTCACGTTGCCGCTTGCCGAGGCTATGCCGATGTTTTCGGCGCAGCCGGTCCAGGGGATCCCTTCATTAGTCAAGCGCTCCGGTATGTTTTCTCCCGCGCCATTGACATGGTTGAAATAATTATTGTCCGCCATGTCCTGTGTGTGTAAACGGGCGGCATGGAAGACACAGGGATCTGCGGCAAGCGGACATATACCCCGATCCGTCCGCTCCTGATTGATCAGGTTGAATAGTTCCGATTCGAGTGTTGAATATCCGTCCATCACCGGATTTCCCGCCGCGTCCGGTTCCTCCTCATAGGTCCACAGGTCCTGTTCGGACCATGGGCAGACATAAGGCAAGGGCGCGTTTTCGTTGCAGGGCGGGCAGCAGCCGGCCATAAGCGCCATTCCCGCAATCACCACGAATTTCGTGAGCCCAGCAGTAGAAGTCATTGCTTCTCTCCTTCAGGTTGCAAACGTCGTTACACTCCAGAATAATTAAAAGCCCCGTCAAAACTATGATGGCATAGTTTTTACAATCTTGTCAAGGGAAACCGGTGTCAGGATGAACGCCCCTGGTTTCGTGGAACATTGTGACGTGGTCATATCCGGGGTTCTTCACCCCCCCGCTAAAAACGTCTCCCTTCGCGGACAGGGACCTCTGCCACCCAGAATCACCAACAGCGTTTCTTTATCGCCCGTATCACCGCCTCGTCCTCCGGGCCCCCCCGGCCGTTTGCATGGGCGGCCTTTCGCAGTTTGGCCACGGCCCGGCGCAATCCCCGGGTAACCGTGGTCGGGTGTACCCCGTTGCGCCGCGCCACCTCCGAAGCAGGCTGGGCGGCGAAATAGTGCTGTTCCAGAAAACGCCGTTCCCGGGGGGTAAGGCGGCGGCGCATTTCCCGGCGCACCCAGCGCAACAGCAAGGCCCGTTCTTCCGCCGCGCTGAAGGCGGCATCGATTTCAGTGTCCGTTTCATGCCAAAGCCCGTGCGAAAGTGCCGCCCGCGCGAGAATGGCGGGATCGCAAGGGAATTCGTGGTCATGGCGGCACCGGGAATCTTTCAACTGCATGGTGATATTCCTTTCAGGGTTTCATGAATTGCCACGCACAAGGCCCCATGCCCTGCACATGCACGCCCAGCATAGCCGTCGGACCTTCGAAAAGTCCTTTGCTTCCTCTTCGTTTATTCTTTGGATTTCCTTGTTTCCGGTTGGGCGGCCCCGTCTCTGGCAGATTGAACAGAGCGCCAGGACAAAGGGGAGCTCCGCCGGTACGAATACGGACTGGTGATACCGTCCGGTAGGCACGGTGGAAATGGCTCCGGCTCGCGCCTAAAAGCAGGGGTTGTTTCGTTCCCAAACTTCTGTTTGGGAATGTTATCTCTTTTGGAATTCCATTGCTCGTGTCGTTTCGGTCCGGACGATGTATGCCGGCGCTTACCCGGGGTTGCGAAGGGAAACTTCGCCGACAAGTGCGTTGGGCTCAGTAGGCGTACCTTCCCAGGTGCGCCATAGGGCTGTGTGTCACGGGACGACCTTGTTTCATGGCGCACCAAGGAAGGTACG
>JAKJCY010000038.1:9985-29376 GCA_022706235.1 Candidatus Hydrogenedentota bacterium
CGCCTACTTTACTGACGTGTAGATTATTTCGGGATGACTCACGGGCGATTTCCCGATAGACTCACCGGTTTCAGGCAATACCCGCGCGTGCCGCGGACGGTGTGCACCTGGAGGCCTTTTCGGGTGGGTTGGATGCGGACGCCGCCGTGCCAGTCGGTACGAAACAGGGTAATGCCGTGGTCGGCGTAGCGGCGTACCATGGCGGGAGTCATGAGGGTTTGACGGGAACCTTCGGCCTGCATGGACGCGACGGCAAGGGCAGGGTTCACCTTTTCGAGAAAGGCTTTGCTGCTGGAGGTGGGCGAGCCGTGGTGGGGCGCTTTCAGGAGGACCGCGGGCTGAGCCATAAACGGCAGCAATTCGCGCTCGGCCTCCTCTTCGACATCGCCGGGCAATAACAGGGACAGGCCGGGCCAGGACACGTGCAGCACGAGGGAGGTGTTGTTGCCGGTGTTTCGGGCGGCCCAGTCATGGGACGGGTGGAGCACCTGTATTTCGGCGCCTTCCACCGGGATGCGGTTTCCCCGTTCCAACCGGTGCACGGGGATGCCGCGGTGTTCGCATTGGGCGATGAAATCGGTTTCGAGCGCTACGGGCGCTTTGCCTTCCGGGCCAAGCAACACGGCGCCGACGCGGATATGCTTCAAGACGGTGAAGAGTCCGCCGATATGGTCACGATCGGGATGGGTGACAACCACATAATCGAGGGCCTTGACGCGGTTGGCGTAGAGAAAGGGGGTGACGACGCGCTCGCCGGCATCCACATATTCGCTGGTGTCGCCGCCATCCACGAGCAGGGTGGTGCCTCCGGGGGTGCGGATGAAAATGGAGTCGCCGGTACCCACGTCAATAAAGTCCACCACGGGGTGTTTCCACAGCGGGTTCCACAGGAGCAGCGACACCGCCAGAAACGCTACCGCCAATATAGCGTTGCGTTTTCTGTATTGGGGGTCGTAAAGGAGCGGGAACAGGAGGCATACAGCGGCGGCGTAGAACAACACTGCGGGCAGCGACGGCCGGGTGACAGAGGCATAGGCGCCGGGCACCCAGGAAGCGGCGGCATTGGTCCATTCGATAACCCGCACCACCACCAGCATGGCATGGCCGAACAGAATAGCGATGCCGGGAAAGACGGCTCCCAGCAGGCCGCATAGGAAGCACAGCCAGAGCACGGCGGTCAGCAGGGGGACGACTGCCAGATTGGCCATCACGCCGAGGAGCGATATGAGGTTGAAATGCCAGGCGGCTATGGGAATGGTAACCATCTGTGCGGCGAGTGTGGTGGTGATGGGCGCACGAATTACGGGCGGGCAAACGGACATGGCTCGGGACAGGCCGGGATAGTACAACAAAATGGAAGCCACGCTGCCGAAGCTGAGCAGAAAACTGGTATCAAATAGTAAGGCGGGATTCCAGGCCAGAAAGGCACAGCCCGAGAGCCCCAGCACAGACAAGGCGTCAGACTCTCGGTTGAACAGTTCGGCAGAAAGGTACATGCAAATCATCATGGCAGAGCGCACCGTTGCCGTTTGCGCGCCGGTCATCATGGTAAAGGCGAGCACGCCCGCCATGAGCAACACGTTCCGCAGGCGGCGGGGTACGCCCAACACTTGCAGGAGCAAGCCCAGGCTGATGGTAATGATGGCCACATGGACGCCGGACACGGACAATACGTGGGCGGTGCCCGCGTACAGGAACTGTGCATACACTTCCCGGTTGATATGGCTTTGCTCGCCCAGCCACACGCCGAGCACAAAGGGGTACACACTTTCGGGGATTACCCGGGACAAGACTTCATGCTGTCCCTGCCGCAGGCGTGCCGCCCAGTAGCGAGGCGAGTATCGGGGTAGTGCCAGTAGTGTCACGGCATCGCCCGAGGCGCGCATCTCGGAATAGACACCCCGGGCCCGGTAATAATCCTCAAAGCCGCGTACCCCGTGATTGACTGTGCCGAGGTGGGGTGATAGCCGACCCGTGACGCGCACGCGGGTGCCGGCAAAGACAGGCCTGTCGGGCCGGGACCATCGCACGACCGCACGGCCAAGAATCGGAACGGTTTCGGCGCCCTTAAATGCCCGGTCCACCTGCAGTGTAAAGGTGGTATATTCGTCCCCGGCGATATGGATAGCGCTTTTTTTGACAACCCCCTCAAAAGCATGGCGTCCCCGCGGATAGGACAGCGCGTATTGTCCCAGGGTGTCGGGCGTGCTTTTGGGCATGCGCAGGCCGTACAAGGTCATGCCGAGGCCTAGGCAGAGCAGGGCGATTCCCCAATGAGAACGCCGGGGCATCCGGAGAGGAAACACCAGGACGGCTGCGCCCGCCAGGCCGAATAAGGGACCCAACAGCCAGACGGCCCAAGGCAGGCGATGCGCCCAGAAGATCCCGGCGGCATACCATAAGGCGATCCAGACCCAGTGCCGGTTCAGCGCCTGTTTCGGCATGGATTCCAGCAGGGTATCCTCTCGCGCCATGCGCTATATCCTTGTCTCGTTGTTTATGCGAAAGCGGACCCATGCGGGGCCGCCACCGCGCTTGAAAGGGACCGCCGCAAGAAACACGTCCGCGCATAAGGGTATCCGACACCGGCCGGGCTTGTCATGTCCAATGCCGTTCGATTTCCTCCAGGGTCTTGCCTTCCGTGCGGGGCACACAAAACCAGACGAATATAAAACAAACCGCGCACATGACCGCGTAGAGGAAAAAACTGTTTCCCGCAAAGGTTTCCAGCAGCCAGGGGAAGGTCTGGGACACGGCATAGCAGGCAATCCACAGGCAGACCGTGGCGATGGACATGGCGGTGCCGCGCACGCGGGTGGGGAAGATTTCAGAGAGCACCACCCAGACGACCGGACCCATGGCCACGGCGAAGGAGGCCACGTAGGCCAGTACCAGGAACAGCACCAGGGGCCCTTCGAAACGCTCAAACCGAAAGGCCAGCCCGAGCGCGGCGAGGGAAAGGCCCATGCCGGCGGAAGCGGCAAGCAGTAACGGTTTCCGGCCCACCCGGTCCACCACCCAGATGGCGACCAGGGTAAAGGATACATTGACCAGGCCCACAATCACGGTCTGGTAGATGGCGGTATCAGCGGCGCGGCCGACGCTCTTGAAAATTTCCGGCGCGTAGTACAGCACCACGTTAATGCCGGTTACCTGCTGCAATATCGCGAGGGCCACCCCCACGAGCAGCGCGATGCGCAGGCCCGGCTGGAACAACTGCCGCATGGAGGTGTCTTCCCGGGCGACGGCCTCGGTGATTTCCGTGACTTCAGCTTCGGCGCGCACGGCGCCGTTCACCCGGGCCAGGGTGGCGAAGGCGGCGTTGCGTTGGCGGTTCTTGATAAGCCAGCGCGGGCTTTCCGGCACGAAAAACAACAGGACGAAAAAGAGCACGGCGGGCAGCGTTTCGGAAACGAACATCCAGCGCCAGCCCCAGGCCACGTTCCACGCTTCGCCGTCGGCCGCCATGCCGTATCGTGCAATCAGTGCGTTCACGAAATACACCACCAGCATGCCACCGACGATGGTCAACTGATTCAGGGACACCAATCGGCCCCGGATGGAAGCGGGCGCCACTTCGGCGATGTAGAGGGGCGAGAGCATGGAGGCCGCGCCCACGCCGAACCCGCCGATAATCCGCGCGATGGCGAACTGGGTCAGGTTCTGCGGCACACCGGACAGGACTGCGCTTACGGTAAACAGCACGGCGGACAGAATCAGCACCTTCTTACGGCCCAGCCAGTCGCTGAGCACCCCGGCGAAACAGGCACCCGCGATACAGCCGATCAGGGCGCTGGATGCAGCCCAGCCGCGCATGGGCGCATCCAGCCCGAAATAATCGCTGAGATAGCCGATGGCCCCGGAGATAACCGCCGTGTCATAGCCGAATAACAGGCCTCCCAGCGCCGCCACGGACGCCAGCACAAACACATACCCCGTGCTGCCTTGGTCCGGATGTTTCTCCATCATAAATCTCCCCGTACAGGTATGAGAAAAACGCTTCTATATCAAAATGCACTGCTCGCCTTCTTTATATCACAGAAGCCAAGGGTGCTGCATTTCGGTTGCGGACGCGGTGCACAAGACCGAAAAAATGTGGGACAGTTCCCGCCGCCTGGTTATGTGTAAACCCAAAGGCTCAAGTTTTATTCAATGCGTATATATAAACAGGCAATCCCCTATACGCTGCGGCGGGGAAAGTCCCAATTTTTCTCCGCCCGGGCTTGAAATTTATTGTTTTTTATGGCAACTACGAGCCGATAAGCGCCTATGCTTCGTCCGGGACTTTGCCCGGAAGAAGTGGCGCCTTCGGCGCAGCCGTTAAACTATTCCACCACTGGGAACGCTGGCATCCTTGCCTGCAGGGATAGGCGCTTAGGGCCATTTCGCTGACAAATAATTATGAGTTCTGTTTGTTACCAAGAGGAGCGTTATGTTCTGGTTTAGTTCAAGAATCCACAAACAACGCGTCATTCCGGTTTTTCGCGTTGTCCAGTACCGTGCTTCGACCCAAGTCGACCTTCGCGAAAAAACCGGAATGACAGTGGTTAGCGTTGTTTGTAATGAAAGACGATGGTACATGTTTGTTGCGCCGAAGGCGCCTCTTCTTTCAGGCGAAGTCCCGGAAGAAGCATAGCATCTTAGTCTATCTTGCCCTCTTCAACCGCCAAAAATGGCGGCGATCCCAGTATTCTTAAACTCATCATAAATTGTCAGCGAAATCACGTTATGCGCCTAAGGCGCCCCTGTGACAATGCGTCCTCGCAGCGGGTACCGGATTTCTGTGTTTCCGTTCACTGTGTAACGCCGCTTCTCCCCATTTGCGGCGGTCAGCCGTAGGGTTCCCTTTCCGTTGATCTGAACCGTGCACCCGGTGTCGCTGTATGCGTTGACCAAGCAATTTACAGGGGTGGATGTCTTGATTTGCACGGGCAGGCGTTCAATGACGGCCGATTCGTCCTGCCCCAGCAGCACCTCGGTACGAATGCTATCAGCGTCAACGGTGGTAATGAAGTCATGCCCGATGCGGCGTCCCCGGGAGTCGTATCGGTAAACCTGGTGCAGTTCCCGCGTGCCCGGCCAGCCATAGACGCCGCTGTTCATGGTAACGATGCGTTCCCGCCCCCGGACACAACCGGCGTGGCATGTTTCCACCGTGATGGGATACATACGCGCGGGTAGGGACTCACAGTTCAGGTCCTTCGGCTCATTGTAGTAGAAGTATAAATTGCCATAACGGAGTTTGTTCAGCACGTCTTTATACAGGCCCACTTCCGTACCGCACACGGCCGGGTCGCCCATGGTGGCGGGCGTGGGCAGCAGCGGCACGTCGGGCCCTTCGGTCACCTCCTTGTCCGTGATGATTGGCGCCGCACAGACGGTGCGTGTCGGCACGACGCCGTTGGCGATGAGCACACCGCCCCGTTCGCGGATTTTCCGGTTCCAGGCAAGCATGCATTCCTGTGTACGCAACAGCACCGAGGCCTTTTTCCGCGTGATTTCACCTGTGGCCGGGTCAATATCGGCGCTGAAGCCATCCCAATGGTCATAGGTGTATTCGCCCCCGTATCCCCAAAGGAAGCCGTCGGCGAACACGCCCCGGCACTTCATCTCACCCATCATCACCTCCACGCTGTCGAGCAACGCCTTGCCGTAGCTGTTGTCGAGGGTGGGGTAATAGATCCACCACCGCCAGTTCGCCTCGTACCGCTCCCGCGAGAAGTAGGAACCGCTTGCGTACTCATGGGGATACACGGCCTGCGCGCCGTCAGGTCCGATGACCCGCGCATCGGCAAAGCGCGCCTCCGGGGTGCCTGTCGCGTACAGTTGCGGGGCGACATGAAACATACCCTTCACCTCGGGGCGGACTTCGGCAAGCCGCTCCATCATTTCCCGTATTCGCCGTCGTTCCCCGGGGTATTCCACAAACTCGAATCCCTCCAGCGAAATTTCCGGGTCGTCCGCGCACCAGGAGAGGCAGAATACCAACGCATAGGCGGCATTGCGAAGGTCGAAATAGGCGCCATCCGGGACAAGCGCAGCGTCCCGTTTTTGCTGGGTGCCCTGCAACGAGGCGAGGCCGCCGTCCAGCCGGTTGCCGTTCCGTCCCTCGCAGCGTCGGATTGCGTTGACCAGGTCATAATAGTCGCCGGTGCCGTTCACGTATACGGCCCATTCTAGCGCATAGGAAGCCCCCGCATCCAGCGCAAATTCATGGGTCGACAGTTCGATTCCGCCCCGTCCGTTGGAGGATCCCTGTCCCTGAATTATAAATACATCATCGGAAGGGACAAGCCCAACACCGAGGCCTGACTGACTTAAAAATAAGGTGGGGCTGCGATTGATGGAACGTTCCGTCACGGCGCCGGCAGCGGGGCGACCGCCCACATAGGCCATGGGCGGCGGCCCCTCCGAGGCCTGCAGGCGATGCCGTATAATCCACCCGAGGGCGTCCGAAGACAGGTTGGTTATCGTATCCTGCACCACCAGTCGATCCGGTTCATGGCGCAGAAGCCTTGAGACGCGGCAGGAGCCGCAGGACGCCTCCAGTCGGTCGCCGCCGGACGCAAGGAGGCTCCAGCCTCCCTCTTGTGCCTCCCGGCCCATCGGATTCCGGCCGCCTCCCGGCTCAGAAAAGGAGGAATCAACCGTAAAGGTATGTCCCTGAATTGTAAGTGTCAGGCCGCCTCCGGGCGCCAGTCCTGCATCATAGAGGGGCGGTGGAGCGGGTAGTGGCAAGGAAGCCGCGATTCTTGTTTCGGGCGGCGGCGGTACCGGGTCAGGAATGGGATACTCGAATGCCGCTTCGGTATGGATAGTGCGCCGCGGGCTTTCTACAACCGCCCGCAGGGTGTAGTGGCCGGGGGCCAGTCCCGCCAGGTCGAAGAGATATTCACCACCCGTGGCGCCGGTGGAGATGGTCGCCTCCTGCGCCGCGACAACCGCGCCGTCCTTCTTGTGAAGTGCGATTGTGATGCATTCATCCGGCGCGAGGGGCAGCACACCAAAGAAGTCGAGCGCGGCCACGGCCTGATTTTCAGGCCCGTAGATGTGGGGGGAAAGAAGCAGTTTTCCCCGGGTATTGCCTGTCGCGTACCGGTCGGCGCCCTGCCAGTATAATTCGGCAATTTCAGCATCATTCAGCGCACGGTCATACAGGGCCACCTCAAAGAGATCACCGCGAAAAGACTGGGATGGCGCACTTATCCTGAACGGAACGGAACCCAAGGCCGGTTTTTCCGGATGGAATTGCCCATCCAGTTTGCCATCCAGATACACCCGTCCATACGTTTCGTCCAGAACCGCCGCGATAAAATGGATGCGCCGGTTTTCCAGCGGTGTGGCCCCGAAGACATACTGGTCGGCGCCTTCCTGGTTCACGCGGAACGTAGTGCGGGCGGTGCCGCCGTCTATGCGCAGGATATACCCGTCGCCGCGATAGCGCTCGCAGTCCACTACGGCCCAGTTGGTGGTTTCATCCGGGAAGGGCGAGGCGTCCAGGCGTATCCAGGCGGTAATGGTACCGTTGCCCTGCAGTTTCAACTCCGGCCTGTCGCCGCAGTCGACATAGTGGCCTTCGTTAAAACGAAGGCATGCATGGGTATCCTGCCGGGTCCATTGGGCGCCCTGAATACATCCATGATACCCGTGACCGCTACGGTCCTGAACGACGTCTCCTGTTCCCTCCTCAAACAAATACTGCGCCAGAAGGCCTTCGTGCGTATCCGAAACCGTCGGCGGGCCCGCCAGGATCCACAAGATAAGACATATGTTGGCGTTCATGATACCAACCTTTATATTTCCCGGATACCGTAATTATCGCACAGACTCGGGCAGCGTACAACGCGGTTGGTATTCTTTGACCCTGTTTCCTTTGGATACATAAGGTCAGACGTCCTTACCTCATCGGGGTTATTCAATGATTACTCGGAATCCGGTTTGGCAGGTTTTTGATGCCATGTTCGTATAGGACCGCAAGAAAGGGACAGACACCGAAATAGTCAATAGCAGTATAGGGCATCCATGCTTGGTTACGGACGGCTATTTCGTCGTCAGTTCCTTTTTGCTCCGTTTATTTTTACGGTTGCGAGTGCCATACGCAATTCCGACAAGGTCGAGAAGTCTGAAGGTACTCTTGTTACCTTGTCGATAAGGTTACTGATCCGCCGCCTGAGGGGCAGCCCCGGGTTTCCCTACTTGATTCCCTTACCGCCCCCGGAGCCATTTTCGCAACCACAGGAGGCGAAAGGGCGCAAATTCCGGGCAGTGGTTGTCCTGATTCAGCAGGCGGCAAAGTCCCGGAACCATCATCAGTTCCTGCCTGTCCGCCTTCTGGATGCATTTTTGAAGCATACGCTTTCGGCATAGGGCTTCGCCGGAAGGGAGAAAGCGGTGCCGGCAGTCGCGGCATTGTTCGGGGGCGGTGTCATTCATGTACACAGTTTACTCCGGGCGTCTTTCGGCCTACGATTTCCGCAGCACATACAGCGCTTCATCAGCACGCAGATTGGGCAACACGCGCGCCCGGCCGTTTTCATGCAAGAAGATTTCTTTTTCAATGCTGAAATCGAACTGGGCGCAGAAGGCGCGGAAATCCTTAATGGTAAGGACATGACGGTTCGGGGATTCATGCCAGGTATGGGGCAGCCGGGCGGTGACAGGGGCGCGTCCCTGAAAAGCCAGTTCGGCGCGCACGCGCCAGTGCCCGAAGTTGGGAAAGGTCACGATACATTTACGCCCCACGCGCAGCATTTCCTTCAGGGCCAGGGCCGGGTTTTTAATCACCTGGAGGGTCATGCTCAGGATGACATAATCGAAGGAATCATCGGGCAATTCCGCGAGGCCCTTATCAATATTGGCGTGAATGACGCTGATGCCGCAGCCGATTGCCCTGACCACCTTTTCCTGGTCCACCTCGATGCCGAGGCCGATGATGTTTCTGCGCCGCTGCAGGCGGCAGAGAAGGTCCCCCTCGCCACAGCCGACGTCAAGAACGCGGCAGCCCCCATCCACCAGGCTTACGATCATATCGTAGTCGACGCGGCGTGACCGGGACAGGGTGCGATTCCCATCGGCATCGGGCACGGCCGTGTCCTGCCCGTCGCACGGTTTGGGCGGGCAATTGTCACAGGAGCGTTCCGGGTGCAGGGTATGGATGAGAAATCCTGAAACAAGGCGCGATAGATCTTTTGTTTCCAGCAGGAACGCATCGTGGCCGGCGTCGGTTCGGATATTGCAGTAACTGGGCTGGCGGCCGTTCCGGGCAAGGGCATACACCATTTCCTGGGACATGTAGGGGGGGAACAGCCAGTCTGACGTGAACGAAATGACCAGGGTGGACGACCGGACACGGGCCAGGGCGGCATCCAGCGAGGGGTATCCGGCGGCAATATCGAAGTAGTCCATGGCCTTGGTGACGTACAGATAGGTATTGGCGTCGAAGCGGTTTACAAACCCCTCGCCCTGGTGGTCGAGATAAGTTTCCACGTTGAACTCACTCGCGAAATGATACCCCAACTGGTCGCTGTTGCGCAGCGTGCGCCCGAACTTGCGGTGCATGGACTGGTCGGAGAGATACGTGATATGGGCCAGCATGCGGGCGATGGCAAGGCCGCGGCGTGGTCCGGGCCCATCCCCGTAGGCGCCGCCCTGGAACGCCGCATCCGCCTGAATGGCATTGCGGCCGACGGCGTCAAAGGCGATTTGCTGGGCGCCATTGGCGTGACTGGTGGCGATAAGGATGACGGAACATGCCGCATCGGGATAGCGGGTCGCCCATTCCAGGGCCTGCATGCCGCCCAGGGAACCGCCGACCACGCACAGCAACCGGTCAATGCCCAGTTGCCCGATCAGGGCATGCTGCACGCGCACCATGTCGCCGACCGTGATGACCGGGAAATCCAAGCCGTAGGGCGCGCCCGTTTCTGGATTGATGCTGGCGGGACCGGTTGTTCCCTTGCATCCGCCCAGAAAGTTGGAACAGATGACGAAGTACCTGGTGGTGTCAATGCCCTTTCCGGGCCCGATCATAACATCCCACCAGCCTGGCTTGGCATCGGACGGGGCCGTATATCCGGCGGCATGGGCGTCGCCGGACAGGGCATGGCATACTAGCACCGCGTTGGTGTGCGATTCGTTTAACGCGCCGTAGGTCTCATAGGCCACGGTGACGGGACCCAGTTCCGCGCCACTTTCAAGGACGAAACCGTTTCGGGTCTCTTCCAACAACAGGTGGCGCGTTTCTACAAGCCCCACAGAATCCGGCGGTATGTGTAGATCGAATGCCATAGAATACAGGTTACCAAAATTAGGTACGTTACGCCCGGATTACATTGAAACATACTACGGTACCGGGGCTCAACACCTTGTCCCGGTTATGGAGGCGCCGCCTGGCTCGCGCGTTCAATGCACACACCAGAATACCCTGAAAAAGACTTGTGCGTCTCTTTCGGGAGTTCCGTGGTTGATAACCGTTAACGCTGCTATTTCTGCGAGGCTTTCAGTGCCTGGTCAAAATCTTCCAATATGTCCTCGATATCTTCCAGGCCCACGGACACGCGCACAAACTCCGGCGAAATACCCGCGTCACGTTGCTCTTCGGCCGACAGCTGCTGATGGGTGGTGGTGGCGGGATGAATCACCAGGGTTTTGGCATCAAGAATATTCGCCAGGTGCGAGGCCAGGCCACATCGGTTGATAAACTTGACCGCCGCATCAGAACCGCCTTTGATGCCGAACCCGAGGATGGCGCCCTGACCCTTGGGCAGATACTTCTGCGCGCGCTGGTAGTCGCGGTGGCTCGGCAGGCCGGGATAATTTACCCAGGCCACGTCCGGATGTGCTTCCAGGAACCGGGCGGCGGCCAGCGTGTTTTCGCTGTGCCGGGGCACGCGCAGGTGGAGCGTTTCCAGGCCCTGCAGGAACAAAAACGCGTTGAAGGGCGACAGGCACGCGCCCATGTCGCGCAGCAGTGTGACCCGTGCCTTCAAAATGTAGCTGATGTTTCCGACAGGCTTAAAGGTCTCGTAGAACTTCATGCCGTGATAGCTTTCGCACGGCTCGGTCAGTTCCGGGAACTTGCCGTTGTTCCAGTCAAAATTGCCGCTGTCCACCAGCACACCGCCGATGGAAGTCCCATGACCACCCAGCACCTTGGTGGCGGAGTGCACAATAATATCCGCGCCATGGTCAAAAGGCCTGAACAGTAAGGGGGAGGCTACCGTGTTGTCCACAACAAGCGGTATCCCGTGGTCGTGGGCAATTTTGGCGACCATCTCAAAATCGGCCACGTCATTGGCGGGGTTGCCGATGGTTTCCAGGTAAAGCAGGCGCGTGTTGCCGTCAATGGCCTTCTCAAAATTCGAGGCGTCAGCGGCGTCAACAAAACGCGCCTCGATACCCAAATCCTTCAGGGTGTGGGCGAAAAGATTATAGGTGCCGCCGTACAGGCTTCTGGAGGACACAAAATTCTGGCCCGCCTTTGTGATGTTCAAGATCGCCGTGGTAATGGCGGCGGAGCCCGAGGCCAATGCCAGCGCACCCACCCCGCCTTCCAGCGCCGCTACCCGTTTCTCAAACACATCCGTGGTGGGATTCATAAGGCGCGTATAGATATTTCCGAATTCCTGCAGCGCAAACAATCGGGCCGCATGTTCATGATCCTGAAACACAAACGAACTGGTCTGGTAGATGGGAACGGCGCGCGCACCGGTCACAGGGTCCGGTTCCTGCCCGGCATGCAGCGCGAGGGTACCGAGTCGGTGTGATTGTGGATGTGAAGCCATAGGTGCTAATCCTCTTAGATTCGGCGATATCAACAAAGAAGAACGCAAGCGGAATAGGAATATAAAAGTTAAACAATCGGAATTATAAACATAATTCCCGGCAAAAGACAAATTATGATCCAGTCGGCGTCTCGGTTCATGATTTAAGGTCCTGCCGATGAAAATTTAATGCGTTGTATTGTAAGCCTGAGGGATTGTATACTTAATGAGGAAGGATTGGATACTTTCAATCCGGCAGACACTATCAGAATGTATCCGGGCACAAGGGATATTCTTTACTTGCCGCTTCAAGCGCGAGCATAGGCCCCCCCCGGGAAACGGGAATACGCCATTGTATATCCTTGGCAAAGATGAGTGTAAAATGAAAAAATACAAAACAGCTGATTTACACAAGAAGGTACGGGGCAAGGGCATATCCACCATTTCCGTCCATGCCGGCGAGGAGCGCTTCCGGTATGCCGATTCCGTGACCACACCGATCGTGCAGACCTCGACCTACGCGTTTAAGAACAGCGCCCACATCGAGGCCTATACCCGTCACGGTCACGCCCATTTCGAATACGGGCGTTATGGGAATCCCACGGAAAAAGTGGCGCAGGACCGGCTTTCAGCGCTTTGTGGCGCCGAGGATTGCGTTATATTCGGGTCGGGTATGAGCGCTATTACGACAACGATACTGGCCCTGGTAAAGAGCGGCGATCATATCATCATCACCGACGACGCCTATAAAAAAACGCTGGAATTCTGCAGTTCCTATCTCCAGCGGTTTGGCGTGGACTGCACGATTGCGCCTTTTGGCGACTATGCGGGCCTTGAAAAATCAATCCGTCCGAGCACCCGGTTCATCGTGAGTGAATCACCCACCAATCCCTACTTGAATATCTTTGACCTGGAACGGCTGCACGATTTGGGTAAACGGTACAAACTACTGACGATGATCGACGCGACGTTCAGCACACCTTATAACCAATGTCCCTTTGATTACGGCATTGATATAGTGCTTCACAGTGCTACCAAATACCTGGCGGGGCATAATGACATCCTGGCTGGCGTGGTGCTCGGCAGGAAAGAACTCATCGAGGAAATACGCGCCTTGCACAAAGCCATTGGCGGTGTGATTGATCCCCATTGCTGCTACCTGCTGCTGCGTGGCATGAAGACCTTTGCCCTGCGCATGGAAAAGCACAACCAGACCGGCTTGGAAGTGGCGCGTTTTCTGCAAGCCCATCCCCGGGTAAAGCGGGTGTATTATCCGGGCCTTGAAAGCCACCCCCATCATGACATTGCCAAAGCCCAAATGACCGGTTTCGGAGGGGTGATTTCCTTTGATATCAAGGGCGCACTGAAAGACGCCAAGCGCTTTCTTGACAATCTTCACCTGTGTTATATCGCGCCCAGCCTTGGCGGGGTGGAAACCCTGATTACCCATCCGGCCATGGTAAGTTACTACAGCCTGAACCGTAAAGAGCGCTACGCGCTTGGCATTACGGATACGCTGTTGCGCCTGGCGGTGGGCATCGAGGATGCTTCGGACATTATTGCCGACCTGGACCAGGCATTGCGGGCGAAATAATTTCCACGCACCAGTGGCATGATTCGCGCCGTAATGCGCAAACCTGAACCGGCGGGCGCCATGTCTCTTTTTTTTAGACACTGAGGACATCATGACCAATACTTTTTTAAGCCATGTTCATCGAGGCCCCTTCTGCATTGACGGTGCTACAGGCACCATGATCCAGAAACTGGACCTGGAAGACGCGCACTTTGGCGGTCCGGACTTTAAAATGCTGGTGGACCTGTTGTGTTTTTCCCTGCCGGACGCGGTGAAAGACATTCACCTGGCCTTTTTGCGTGTCGGCGCCCAGGCCATAGAGACTAACACCTTCGGCGCATCGCCGTTGCGCCTGGCGGAATACGATTTTTCCCGGCTGGACACGCTGCACTTTCCGCCTAACCCATACGGGCTAGACTTGCGCGGGCTGGATGGCGCTTCGCTGGCTTATCACCTGAGCCGGCGCGCCGCGGAACTGGCGCAGGAGGCCTGCAGCCTCTACAGGCGTGAGGCCAGCTATGACGGCCGCGATTTGTTCGTGCTGGGCGCGATGGGGCCCTCCAATCATGTGGTATCCGCCACCACGGCCAACCTGCGCCGCGCCTCGTTCGACACGGTTGCGGATAATTTCTACCGGCAGGCGTTGGGGCTGATAGACGGCGGCGCGGACGTATTGTTGTTTGAAACGCAACAGGACATTCTGGAGATGAAAGCCGGGGTATTCGGTGTGCGGCGGGCCCTGTCGGAACGGGGAAAGTCTCTGCCCATCATCGGCCAGGTGACGGTGGACCAGTTCGGCAGGATGCAATTGTTTAATACGGATATTCACGCCGCTCTGGTCACGGTGCAGGGCATCGGCCTGGATGTCTTCGGCATCAACTGCTCGATTGGGCCCGACCTGATGGAGAAAACGGCGGAGCGGTTAGGCCGCCTCTCGGCTTTGCCTGTCTCCGTGATACCCAATGCGGGTTTGCCCGTTTCGGAAAAGGGGAAGACTGTTTTTAAATTCGCACCGGACAAGTTCGCCGAGCACTTGAAATCTTTTGTTTGCGACTATGGGATTCGCGTGGTGGGCGGCTGTTGCGGCACCACCCCGGAACATATCGCCTGCACGGTGGAGACCCTAAAGTCCGCCGTCCCGAAACGGTTTTCACCGCCCCGGCTCGTTTATGTCTCCGGCCCGCAGGAGGCGGTAGCGCTGGATAGCGCCGAGAATCTCATCCGCTTCGGGGAACGCCTCAATATCCGCGGGTCGAAAAAAGTGCGCGATGCTGTTGAAAACGATGACGGCATCAACCATGATGTGCTCGATGCCGTGGTGCGGGAACAGGTGCATGAACTGGGCTGCCAGATTATCGATGTATGCATGGATTCAAACCAGGTGGACACCGTGGCGACGCTGAGGGAAGTGGTGCGCGGCCAGACGAATGATTTTCCCGGCGCCATGAGCCTGGATTCGTTCCAGGTGGACGCGCTGGCCGAAGCGGTAAAAGTCTATCCCGGCCGACCCATTCTCAACTCCATTTCCCTGGAGGAAACCGCACCGGGCGTCCTGAAAATGGACGCCGTCATTGAGGCCACGAGCGGCCATGATCCTGTGTTCGTGGCCTTGTGCACCGGTCCATCCGGCCCCGCCGCCACGGCGGAGGATAAATGCCGCCTGGCGGGGGATATCCTTGACCGCGCCCGGGAGCGGTATGGAATTGAAGCGGAGCGCATCTTCGTGGATGTCAATGTTTTTCCCATCGGTTCTGAAAGCCTGCCGGGCGCCAATTTTGCCCTGGAAACTCTGGAAGGCATCCGTAAGGTCAAGGAACGGCATCCCGGGGCCAAGACAATTCTGGGAGTGGGCAACCTCACCAACGGCCTGGCGGCAAAGCCCTATATGCGACAGGTGCTCACCTCGGTTTTCGTGGATGAGGCCCGCAAACGCGGCTTGGACGCGGCCATCATCAATCCCAGTCACTACATGTTTGTCGCGGACCTCGAGCCCGAACATTATCGTATGGCGCTGCGCATCCTGCTGGAACATGATATGGACGCCTTTGAACAGTTGGAAACGATCGCGGAAACCAAGAAGGGTGGCACGCCCAAGCCGCCGGCAGGCTATGACACACTTGACGTGGAAACAGCTGTCACGGCTAAAATCAAGGACGGCCATAAGGAACGCCTCCCAGGCTCGTTTGAGTTTCGGGGACATTGTTATGCTTATGAGGATGCCATCGTGCTCCAGGTGCGTGAGGCGCTGGAACGCTGGAAGCCGCTGGATTTCGTGAATCAGCGGCTCATGGTGGCGATGCAGGAACTGGGTGACGGTTTCGCGCGGGGTGAGGTTTCCCTGCCTCACCTGCTGCGTTCCGCCGACGTGATGCGACAGGTGATGCGGTTCATTGAACAATACCTGCGCAATCACAGCGGTATTCAGGCCGGAGAGAGCCGGTACAAGGGCGTAGTCGTTTTGGGGACAGTGTACCAGGATGTGCATTCCATCGGAAAGGATCTGGCCAATACGCTGCTGGAGAACTACGGGTACAAGGTAATAGACCTGGGCGTAATGACGCCTCTGCAGCAATTTATTGATGCGGCGGTGACGCACAAGGCGGACGCCATTGGCATGTCGGCCCTGCTGGTGCAGACCTCCAACCACATGATAACCGTTTCCCGCATGATGGAGGAGCAGGGGCTGGCCCTGCCGCTGCTCATCGGGGGCGCGCCGGTCAGCGAGCGTCATGCGGCCGCCGTGGCCCTTGCGGGGCGCGATGACCCGGAGCAGATGCGCG
Source organism: Candidatus Hydrogenedentota bacterium (assembly GCA_022706235.1). Lineage (GTDB taxonomy): Bacteria > Hydrogenedentota > Hydrogenedentia > Hydrogenedentales > CAITNO01 > JAAYBJ01. The sequence continues at coordinate 26,101 of JAKJCY010000038.1, forward strand.
GCAACGTGTTCTACTGCCGCACGGCCATGGACGGCGTCAATATCATGAACCAGCTTACCGGGGGACGCCTCAGCGAAGCGTTTTTTGAGGATAACCGGCGCAGGCTGATTCGCAAACATAAGCAGGCCCAGCGCCGCCTGGAGGTGGAGGCCGGGCTGCTGGCGAGTCTGCGGCGCCGGGAGGTGGGTTTTGGTGACGTGCGCCGGGCAGGGATTCCGGTGTTTCGAAGCCGGATATGCAGCATCCCCCTGGCCGAATTCGCGTCCCGAATTGACAGGCATACGCTTTTCTCCCTGAACTGGCGCTTTGGGGGCCCGGCGGGGCGCGGCCGGCAGGGCACCAGTGACGCGGAAATGGAGGCGCTTCTGGAAAAGTGGGTCAGCGAAGCCTCCGCGGCCGGGTGGCTGATGCCCCGTGGGGTGATGGGGCTGTTTCCTTGCTACAGCGAAGGGGAGGAAGTTGTCCTCCTGGAGCCTGAACATCCCGAAAGGGAGTTGGCGCGCCTTCTTTTTAATACGGTGATTGGTGCGGGCAATACGGATCTGGTCTCGGGCGCGCAATATTTCATGCCCCGGCGTGAAGGGGAGTATGATATGATAGGGTTGCAGCTGACCACGGCCGGGTGCGAGGTGGAAGCGGCCGTGGACATGTTTAAGAAGAAGGATGATTTCGAGTCGGCGCTCTTCCTGCAGGGATTGAGTGATCGTATCGCGGAAGATATGGCCGACCATCTGCACGGCTTGCTGCGCGCGCACATGGGCGTCCCCGCCGACTGCGGGCAGCGCTGGTCGCCCGGTTATCCGGGATTGAAAGACATCATGCAGAATGCGGTCATTTTCAGGGCGTTGAACGCCGATGCGGCCTTGGGTGTGGAGATTACGGACGCGGGAGAGTTTCGTCCGACGGGGACCACCGCTGCGGCCGTTTCCTTCCACCCCGAGGCGCGGTACACGTGACAGGAGGATACGGCATGTATGCAATCGCCATTAACGGAAGCGCACGTCCGAACGGCAACACCGCCACGCTGTTGCGCGCCTGCCTGGAGGTGCTGGAGGAAGGAGGCATCAGCGGAGAATTGGTCCAGCTTGCTGAAAATCCCATTCGGCCGTGCAAGGCCTGCGGCACCTGTTTTAGCCGCAAAGACAATACCTGCATCATCGCCGAGGACGCATTTCAGCAGGTGTACGACAAGATGCGTGCGGCGGACATCATTCTGCTCGGGTCCCCTGTGTATTTTGGCTCCGCCACCGCGGACCTTATGGCGCTGCTCGACCGTGCCGGCTATGTGGGCCGCGCCAACGGCAATGTTTTTGCCCGGAAACTGGGCGGGCCCGTTGTGGTGGCCCGGCGTGCCGGTCAAAACTTCACCCTGGCGCAACTCCTGTTCTGGTTCATGATCATGGACATGATTGTACCCGGCAGTTCCTATTGGAACATCGGGTTCGGCAGGTTGCAGGGTGAAGTGTCCGAAGACGATGAAGGCATCGAGACGGTGCGCCATTTTGCGCAAAACCTCGTCTGGCTCGCCAACAAGCTCTGCCGCAAGAACGACTAGACTACTGCATCTGTGCCAGCCGACTTTGCAGGAAAGGTTTCAGCCCGGTCAGTTTAAAGGAACCGATAATGGCGTTTTCCCCGGCATTCCAGGGCAACTCGCCCTCAAGTACCAAGGCATAGTTCTTTTTGATGTGCTCCCGCAGGTATGGCAATGCCAGCCCGGAAAGGAGGAACTGCAATCCGGGCCCTTTTTCCGCGTCCGAATCGATACGCAGCTGGATGGCTGCGGTGTCCATATCCATCATGTCGGCCTTAAGGCGTCCGATATGAATGCTTTCCATGATGCCGATGGCGGTACGGCCGTATTGATTCTCCTTCAGCAGGTTCCAATCTTGCCCGCTCGCCTGGACAAGGGCCCCGGCCACGGCTAGAATGTCCCCGTTGCGATTGTCAATCACCAGTTCAGCCTGGCTGGTTCCCTCGGCGGCTGCGGCGGGTTCCTTCGCGGCAACCGGCCACAATTTGTTCAGGTCTTCTTCAACGGAATCGGGGAAGGGAAGATTTCCTTCGGCGTAGAGAAAGCCGCGTTCGGGAAGTTCAAAACCATTGGTGGTCCAGTTGATTTGAGGGATGTTTGAAAAGAATTCGGACCCGTTGACCCGTTCCTGAATCATGCGTCCAAGATACTTTTCGTTGGCGAATAATGTCAGCCCCATATTCTTTCCCAGGATATCCGAGCGCGCCAGCAGGGCGATTTCGCGCGGCAGCACCATGCTCAGGGCATCTTCCGCATTCATGAACCGCGCCACCGCCTCTTGCATCTTTGGCGGCAGGTATGCGGCAATAAACGGGGCCAGTTTTTCAGGGGAAATGACAAACCGTATGCGGGTGTCGCCCTTTACGGCCTGCTCGTGACTGATTACCGGCGCCTGGCTCAAGCCCATGCGTTGGTCGCCTATTCTATATGCGACGAAAACACCGGCCGCCAGTAATGCAAGCAATACCGCCAGCACGATAATAACGACCAAACAACCTTTTTTCATAGTGAGAATCTCCCTGGCTTTTTATACGGCCGCTCTTGGTAATCGCACAGTAGTGGAACGGGTTCGATGTTCGAAAATCGGCACCCGCCGCTTGATGCACCGGCACCAAACGAGTATACGTTACACAAGGGGTAAAATCCAAAAATTCATACAGGAAACAATGGCCGCCGATGATTGGCAGCAGGCTTGGTCATGGGGAAACCGTATCACCTTCCCCATCACGACCTTGATACACCGGGCCACTGAGGTGACCGGGCGTATAATGGCTTCACGGGCGGATATTCAACAACCCTTCCCTTCAGCCGGGGAAATTGATGAGGTATCATTGCAGCACGGTAACCTTGTTACAGGTACTATTGCGCTTCAGCGGGGATAGCAGGCGTACCCTCTGCGGCCGGTTCGGGCAGGGTTTCAGGCGCTTCTGCAGGGATTCCGGCCGGAGGCGCGTCAGGGAGCGGTAACTCGGGCGGTAAGTCCGGCATGGCCATCCGTTTCTGAAGCATCAAGCGGTCATAATGCAGAATTACCCGCAAGTCCGTTGCTATCCCGGCCAAGTCCCTGCGCAAGAAGTCCAGCATGGTGGTGCCGGCGGGCACGGTATAACTGAATTTGCGCGCCTCCGGGGAAAGGGCTTCCAGGTTGGCATCCACATCTACCACAATACCGGTCTTGCCGCATAAGGAACGAATCACCTCCAGGTAATCTTCATCCTTGTATTCCAATGGCGTATCGGAAA
>JAKJCY010000390.1:0-284 GCA_022706235.1 Candidatus Hydrogenedentota bacterium
TTTATACTGCGCAACGCCATGGGGATATCCCGGAAACCACAGAGCGATGTTTTACATGCGGCGCGGAAAATTCCGTTTCGGAACATTTAAATGCTTCTGAATTTGAGGAATCCTGTGTGGTTGACCGGCAACCTGTTTTAATTGCCCACTGGACATGGATGCAATAGATGGAGAATTGATTTTGTGACGCTTATTATACTGTACGGGAGGGGAAAATCCATATTCCCGTCATGGTGAACGTAGTGAAGCAATCCCGGTATGCGACGAGCGTGTTTTACACCGAG
>JAKJCY010000390.1:407-670 GCA_022706235.1 Candidatus Hydrogenedentota bacterium
CTATCTTGCCCGCGCTAGCCGCCAGGGATGGCAGCGCTCCCAGTATTGTTAGAACTCATAATAAATTGTCAGTGAAATGGCCTTAAGCGACTCAACAATTTCTATATGCCCAGTAGGCGTACCTTCCAGGTGCGCCAAAAAAGCTCCCCCCCCAAGCCTCCCCGCGTGTATAATCGCCTATGCTTCGGCCGGGACTTCGTCAGGAAGAAGCGGCGCCTTCGACGCAACTATCAGGTTATTACACCACTGGGAACGCTGGCATC
>JAKJCY010000390.1:697-994 GCA_022706235.1 Candidatus Hydrogenedentota bacterium
TGCCCGCGCTAGCCGCCAGGGATGGCAGCGCTCCCAGTATTGTTAGAGCTCATAATTACTTGTCAGCGAAATCGAATTAAGCGCCTTGCCGTTCTTCAACGAATCACCGCTGCGGGAGAGGTGAAACGGTCAAGGACTGTGCACAGAGGTTGGCCCTGTGTCCGTTCATGTTTTCTATACCGTCTGTAAGCCGATAAAAGTACAGTGGCCAATAGCACCGCAGAACTATCCTCACAGCACGGATTATCCCTTTGACCAAACCCTGTTGTGGCCCGTGTGCAAAATTAAATGTTGCTT
>JAKJCY010000391.1 GCA_022706235.1 Candidatus Hydrogenedentota bacterium
TATACATTCCAATGTCTCAGAGTCACAACTGTCTTCCGTGCAGGCATTTCCATCATCACAGAGGGACACATGCAAACAACCCTTAAGCGGATCACAACTGTCTTCCGTACATGGGTCACTGTCATCACAGTCTTTGGGCGCATGGAGGCACTCCCCTGTCGCCGGGTCGCAGGCATCATCTGTGCATTGATTATCATCATTGCAAAAGTTCAAGGAATTAATACAACCGTAGCCTAGAATATATATATCATAGGTGCAGGGGTTTCCGTCATCACACGCCTCGCCCTCACCTTCCTGGGCAGAAGCCAGGATGGCGAGCCCCGAAAGAGACATGAGCAGCATTACGAAACCGGTCCATGAATATAGCTGAGATTGAAGTTTCATTGGCTTTCCTTCTGAGTCAACGTGTTTACAAACACAATGGAACAAAACCTAAAACCAGCATTCGGGCTTCTATAATACCATACATACCTTTTTTTTGTTAACAAGTCTTGAATGTTGCTGAACATACGCCTACCTTGCCGCCATGCCCCGTCGTTTCCTCAAAGGGCGCTTACGTTCGTTATCGCTGTGAATGTTGGAAGAAAAACGGAGGCAGCTCTCTTTGTTTACGCCGTCTTATTTTCCCGCATTGGATTTCAGCAGGGGAAGTTTTGCGCCTTATGGCCATTGGCTTTAAAACGCATGGACACCCGTTCCCGCCAACTTAAAATTTGTATTACCTGGACAGACAACAATCTATTATTAGCATTATTGGTTAAAGATTTTTCTTGATTGAAAACAACCACTATAAGGTATAATACAATGAGAAGACGTATGAGGCAGAATTATTGAACCTTAAACCTCTGGGCAGTCCAGGTTGAAGATGGGATTTTGAGCACGAAAAGATCTTTTTGTTTTAATAAAACAAGACCTACGGATTGCGGTACGAACGGTAAACTTCGCGCTAAAACAAGATCTACCTTAGAGGAGATGCACTTATGAAACC
>JAKJCY010000392.1 GCA_022706235.1 Candidatus Hydrogenedentota bacterium
TGAGGCTGATCGCCGCCCCGAGGGAATGCCCGACCAGTACGGGCCCCCGCAGGCCGAGTGCGCCAATTGCCTTTTTCACCCACTGCACGTAGCGCATCACGTCACGCTCGCCTGCACCGCCGGACAGGCCGTGCCCGGGCAGGTTGAGGGCGGCCACGTTGAACTCTCCCTGGAGGGCCTTGCACTGGTCGTCCCACAGGGTGTGGTTGCCGCCCGAGCCGTGCACGAACACGATGCCCTTCCGCCCCTCGACGAACCCGCCGTCGTTGACCCGGCAGGCAATCGCCGTCCCGTCGATCATCATCTCACGAATCATTGTTTCTCCCCTATCGCTTCGCTCTGGCCTGCCCGGTCTGCAGAAAGCCGTTTAATTCGTCTATTTTGTCTATTTCGTCTGTTCCGTCATTGCGAGCGAAGCGACGATGCGAACTCGCCGTTAAACCGGGATTGCCGCGTCGGCCTGACGGCCTCCTCGCAATGACACATCGCCCTGGTCTATTTCGTCTGTTTCGTCTGGTTCATCTGTTCCGTCATTGCGAGCGAAGCGAAGCAATCTCGATCATCTCACTTTCACTTCTTCCACTTCCTTCGCTTCCGCCACTTCTTCCAGGCTGACCCGCCCCGAGAGGAGATCGTCCAGGCAGCCGAACTCCCGGTACAGCCGCTGCCCGGCGAAGGGCTCGTCGCCGTATGCGCGCTCCGCCATTCGTCTTGCCGCACGGAACAGTCGAAGCATGCATTCCATGTCGAGGTCCCGGTAGGATTCGAAGTAGTACACCTCCCTCTTCCGGCGGAATTTCCCGTCCTTGCTCAATCTCGCCTGGATCGGCGTCCCCGGATAGGGGATCAGCATCTCCGTACAGGCGATCTCGGCGCCATTCTCGAAGAGCCGCCTCGCCAGCGCCAGGGTCTCCCGGATGGTTTCCACCGTGTCGCGGGGACCACAGAGGATGAAGCTTACGACGGGTGTGAGGTTCTGCTCGAC
>JAKJCY010000393.1 GCA_022706235.1 Candidatus Hydrogenedentota bacterium
AAGCCTTAGACACCATTGAAGGGTTCTGCAACGACTATGATATTGACCTGGCCCTCCACAACCATGACCAGAAGGCTTCGCCCAACTACTGGAGTCCCGAAGCTGTCATGAAGGTTTGCGGAGAACGGGGCCCGCACATTGGCGTTTGCGCGGATATGGGCTATTGGATGCGAAGCGGCATTGACCCCGTAGCCGCAGTCGGTGTTATCGGCAATCGTCTCTTTGAGGTGCAAATGCACGACCTTAACGAGTTAAGCCCAGAAGGCCATGATGTGCCCTGGGGCACAGGTGTGGGCCAGACCCGTGCCTTCCTCGAAGAGGTCCACCGCCAGGGCATCAAACCCCGCATGTTCGGGCTTGAATATTCCGATGACTGGCTCGACTCCATGCCTGAAGTTGAGGAATCAGCACGGTTCTTCGATAAAGTAACCTTGGACCTGTCGAAGTAGCGCCTCGTAAGCGTACCTTCCCAGGTGCGCCGTATGAGGCTGATGATACGCCCCTGGCGCACCTGGGAAGGTACGCCTACTAAAGCAGAAATTGTTTATATATTTTTGAATCAAAACACAAGGAGGACCGTGTGGACGATTTAATGGCAAAACTCAAGGCATACGATTGGGGGGGCGACCGCGGTTCACTGATGGCAATAGACGCATCCATTGTCGCCGCTCATGGAAATGCCAAAAAACTGTCCGAAATCGAACAGGCCCTGCTGGAGGTACTGCAATCTGACGTGCCCATCCCGGCGAAAGAGTATAGTTGCCGCCAACTTGCTCTCATAGGTACCGACCGCTGCGTTTCCGTGCTGGCAGCAATGTTGCTTGACGCAGAACTATCTGACCGCGCACGCCTCGCCCTCGAAGCAATACCCACTACTGTGGCGGACGAGGCATTGCGGGCTGCCCTGGATAAGGTCGAAGGCGATCAACGGGCAGGCATAGTCAACAGTCTGGACGAACGAAAGAAACGGCCG
>JAKJCY010000394.1 GCA_022706235.1 Candidatus Hydrogenedentota bacterium
GGGGCGAGAATATCCTTCATCCGCGCGTAGGGAAAGGGGCCCATGCGTGCCAGGTACCCCTGGTGGTCCCGGTTGCCGCAAAGGCTGTGGAGGCGTTCATGCGAGGCGAGGACCGTCGATGTCCCCAATCGTTCCCCCTTTTCCAGGGCGGCGGCAATCTCTCCCTCCGGAAGTTCTTCCGCCAAATACAATTCCCGGATTGGCCAGCGCCCCGCACCCAGCGTTTCGCAGACGGCATGACGTCCCCATATCCAGCTGCGCTGGTGATTGGCCAGGTAGGGCTTGTCTTTTTGTCTCTTTTTCAAAGGGTAGGGTCTCTATGGGGATAGTCTTTTTGTTGCGGCAACATCAACAACATACGGGTCTCCGTCATTGCGAACGCAGTGAAGCAATCTCGTTTGCGGCGAGCTTCATGCGCGCTGAGATGCTAGCACTGTGCTGCCGGGAAAATATTTATTATTATACCAATATCAATACCATAAAAACGCACGTTAATGCCGGGCTTCAGTAGGCGTACCTTCCATGGTGCGCCATATGGGGTAATTTCTGTACTTGTTGAATTTGGGTGCACCAGGAAGGTGACAAGCGTATCGTGCCGCAACCAATTGCTGACACAGGGTGCATGAAACCCGTCAGAACTCAAAGCGCCGGCGGGTGAAGACAACCCACAAGACTGTCGTATCGTCCCCCGATTCCCGCGAAAGCGGATGGTTTATTGGGCGTCAAAACAGGGACAATGCGGCCATAGGTCAAGTCCTGTAAAACTCAGGGCAGCGCATCTTTCGTGCTTTTGAGGAAGATGAACATGGCGCCACTTATATCAACGGAATCCAAGTCGGTGACCAATGTGCCGGAAACGGGATACATTCCTTCCGGGCCCGAGACATGGTAACTGAGCGTTACCGGCGCACTGCCGCCGCCTTGCCAGTATATCCGGTCCTGGTCATCATTCCAGGTGCCATTCGGGCCC
>JAKJCY010000395.1 GCA_022706235.1 Candidatus Hydrogenedentota bacterium
GGTCACGATAAGTTTTACTGCGTCCGAAACGCTTCAAGCCGATCCGGAGGTGATGGTCAACGGCCATCCCGCCACCGCGCCCTACGGCAAGGCGGAGGGCTATAGCTATGAATACGAAGTGAGCGAAGAGGACCCGCTGGGCATGGCGCAGATTGAAATTTCCGGCGCGGACCTGGCGGGCAATCTGGGCATGCTGAGCAACCACGACCTGCTGGAGATAGTGGAAGGACAGGTTGGCCTGCCGCTGCCCGGCTGGCCCTGGGCGGCGCTGCTGCTGCTGGTATCAGGGATGCTGTTTCTTGCGCGCAGGCGTCTCGCTTTGGAGTGCGGAAGCCTTGCTTCCGCTTTCTCTTTCGCGGTCTGCAAACGCGGGGAAACCGGGACTGTCCCCGGCGAGCGCAGCAAGACGGGACTGTCCCGTGTTTCCAGCCAATCCGAACAAGAAAGCCAAAGCGCAAGCATGGCTTGCGCACTCCAAAACGTAGAAGCGCCTTCCCAGGCGCTTTGCAACGCGGCAAGGATGCCGCGTCTACATTGGCGCAGGTCCCCCTTTGAAGGGGGTGGCGCGCAGCGCCGGGGGATGTATCCCCAATCCCCCTTTGAAGGGGGTGGCGCGCAGCGCCGGGGGATGTCTCCCCAATCCCCCTTTGAAGGGGGTGGCGCGCAGCGCCGGGGGATGTATCCCCAATCCCCCTTTGAAGGGGGTGGCGCGAAGCGCCGGGGGATGTATTCCCAATCCCCCTTTGAAGGGGGTGGCGCTCAGCGCCGGGGGATGTATTCCCAATCCCCCTTTGAAGGGGGTGGCGCTCAGCGCCGGGGGATGTCTTCCCAATCCCCCTTTGAAGGGGGTGGCGCGAAGCGCCGGGGGATGTATCTTCTGCTTGCTCTGTTCTTCGCATGTTCTTCCGCCTTTGCGGATGACCCCAAGGTCTCCAACGTCACCATGACGCAATCGCCCAACGCCAC
>JAKJCY010000396.1:0-345 GCA_022706235.1 Candidatus Hydrogenedentota bacterium
GCAGAAAGCGGACCGCCTCCTGCCGTGCCCAATCCGCCTTGATGGCTTCCCGTGTAAGCGGGGACGCGAACGAAGGCACCGTAACGGCAAGGAGAATAAAGATAGGCATCATTTTTATAAAAAACATGGATGTCTTTCCTTCTCACACGGCATACCTATAAAAACAATCCAATCTTTAGTAGGCGTACCTCCAAGGTGCGCCATAAGGTTACGATAGCGTATAACCTGTAGTAGTGTCTTATGGCGCACCTTGGAAGGTACGCCTACTAGAAACCGTGAGTTGTACATCCATTGCTTAAATATTTGATAAGGTATTTCCAGCACCCGGAAGACAAAGGCATGCCC
>JAKJCY010000396.1:389-961 GCA_022706235.1 Candidatus Hydrogenedentota bacterium
AGTTTACCTACATTTCGTAATAAACACAAATGTGTTCTGTATCACCAACAATCGTTTCGGTCTCGTACACTACAGCCGCAAAATAAACGGGACAGCCACCGGCGCGATTCAGGAGTGAAACTATCGCTCGTGGTTTTCGCGCGCGCCGGAGGCAGTCCCATTTTTTGCTTAGTCCAAGGGTAGCGCCTATAGGTCCCATAGGTCTTATAGGTCCTATAAAACCCACGCCCCCAAAAGCGACCGCCGACCTGAAACTTATACGCATTAACGATTACTGCCGACGTCTACGCATCACCCAAGCGCTTCCGAGTCCCGTCAGCGCCAGTGCTGCGGCCAGCCCGGCCAAGTCGGCCATCGGCACCCCGGACCCCACCACCAGGGTAAAGATCGGCGACATGGCCGTCTCCGAGAGGACATCATCGTTGACTTCACATTGATATTGACCGGCATCCCCGGGGGAAACCTCCGTAATGGTATAGGTAGCGTCCGTGGCATCCGGAATGATGGTGAGCGCTTTGTCCGGTGTAATACGGTACCACTGGAACGAAAGAGTTCCCTGGGCGCCCGATACA
>JAKJCY010000397.1:0-601 GCA_022706235.1 Candidatus Hydrogenedentota bacterium
TACCAGTGGTACCGGCTTACCCCGGATAAAGCGTATACCAGTATTCCCGACGCCACGGACGCCGTTTACACCATAGACGATATCGCCTCGGGTGACGCCGGCGAGTACCAGTGTGAAGTCTATGATGATGTGTTGCTGGAAACAGCCTGGTCGCCGGTATTCACCCTGGAGCTGGGCACCGGCGTGCCCCTAGCGGGTATGCTGGGGCTTGCCGCGGCCATCGCCCTGACGGGGCTTGGAAGCGCCCTGATGATGCGTAGACGTCGGCAATAACATTTACAGCGCATGCGTTTGACCGCCGGCTTGAGAGCCTTCAAGCCGGCGGTCGTTTTTTTGGGGGGGCAGCGGCGTTTTGAAAGGACTTAAGGGACCAAAAAGGACTGGAATCACGGGCAGGTGTTTTATAGGACCTATAGGGCCTATGGGACCCATAGGCGCTGCCCTGGGACGGAGCAAAAAATGGGACTGCCTCCGGCGCACGCGAAAACCATAAGTGATATGCGTACTCCGGAATCGCGCCGGTGGCTGTCCCGCTTTTTTGCGGTACGAGCGCGCAAGACCCAAACCATTGGAGGCTGTGTTGTAGACCGGGATGTACCAC
>JAKJCY010000397.1:648-960 GCA_022706235.1 Candidatus Hydrogenedentota bacterium
TTTCCCCCGCCGGACCATTTATATGTTATAATGATGTGTTGGGTAGATCATCTTAAACACGGTCTAATGAGGCATCATCAGGGCAGTAATGGCGGGTGTTTCTTAAACACCCAAGGAGAAGAATAATGCATACCAGCACCATACCCTGTTTCACAACCCGAAGGCATTATACTACTGTATTTATCCTGTTACTTTTATTCACAGCGGCAACCGGGTTGAGACCTGCACCTGCTCGAGGTCCCGCCCGAGCTCGCCGAGGCGGCGGCCCTCGGCGCCGAGCTCTGCCCCGCACGCGCCATCACGGTGATCGAC
>JAKJCY010000398.1:0-291 GCA_022706235.1 Candidatus Hydrogenedentota bacterium
CTCAAAATGTTTTTCAGCCGAGGCCTGGGCATACATGCCCGGCAGGGCAAACCCCTCGGGACCCCAGTTGAAATCAATACAAAAGGCCTTGACGCGCTCCGGTTCCGTGGCAGCGCCGATTTCTGTGCCCGTGTTCTGACCAGAGGGTTTTCCGTCCTTTTGTACCGAAGGGCTGCCCATTGCCGCACTACCCAACGCAAGCAGCGCCCACAGTAGCAATACTTGTTGCATGGCTGTAAACTTTAGATTGCCCATAATGGCTTGCACAAATAACGTCATTGAAAATGTCGC
>JAKJCY010000398.1:340-581 GCA_022706235.1 Candidatus Hydrogenedentota bacterium
AAAAGAATCGTTATGATTATATTTCCTCCAAGCGAGGTCTATCACGCGCCAACACAGGTCAACCCTGATTATACACCTTATGGATGTTCCGAAATAGATGAAGTTCCCATTTTTTGGAGCAAAAATGGGACTGCCTCTGGCGCGCACATCGACGGCGGGCGTTTCGGGTAATCCTGGTTCGCGGCGGAGGCTGTCCCGCTTTTTGCCGGCGTAGCGCACGAGGCCGCAAAAAATTGGGACA
>JAKJCY010000398.1:622-959 GCA_022706235.1 Candidatus Hydrogenedentota bacterium
CCGCCGCTGGTGAATTTGTTTTATTCGTCCATACCCATGTTCGCGGTAGAAGTGTTTTCCCTGGTCCTTTGTATTATGCGGCGGAAACAGTCCCATTTTTTTCTGGGTGTATCTGAGAGGCCAAAAGAATGGAGCAAAAACGGGACTGCGTCCGGCGCGCACAAAAAACCGAGCGACCTACGTAGTCCTGAATGGCGCCGGAGGCTGTCCCAAGTTTTTTGCGGGCGAGGGTACAAGACCGATAAAAAATGTGGCACATTTCCCTCGCTCAGGGCGCCAACATCCAGCAAAGCGGCGGCGACAATGCCTCCAGGTAAATGTAACGCTCCCCATTTTG
>JAKJCY010000399.1 GCA_022706235.1 Candidatus Hydrogenedentota bacterium
ATTTATTGGGCTTACTTTTAATGTAGGCTCTTTTATTGGACAAATTATAAATTTTGTAATGAAGCCCAGCAGATACTGCTCAGGAAATTATGCCGTATTTTGTTTTTATGTCCTAGCCGGAATTAATCTGCAAGAACCTTTCTTTTCTAAACATGAGATGTTCTACTTATTTGTGTTCGCAATAGTTACAGAAATATTATTGCCTGTGGTATCATGGAAGATTATGAAGAGGACTAGCGGTAATTCAGGTACTGACGACGAAATAGGCTGATTAGCACTTCAGGAATGGATAAACTAGGATAAACTAGGGACAGTCACCGTTTATAATCTCTTTGCACGAACCACGAAAGCGGGTACAGGTACCGTTGCGCTTTGCCGAGCGAAATAAACCACTTGCAGATCTTTGGAGCGCACCGTTACCAGTCCCCGTTTTCGTTCTGAACGGGTGTAATTCCGGGACCGCTTTACGTATTTGTGATTGTTTTTTGACAACACAAGAAGGGCCCTTTGTGCCGCCGTGATGCGAACATTTTTCCAGGAATGAATTTGAATCCGGTTGAGACAGCAAAAATGCGGCAAGGGCATGAGGCTATGGGAATGATATTGGTATGGCGTATTAATCTGTGACCGATATGAATCTTATGCCCCGAAGGGGCTGTGTCTTAAAGCCCAGTGGTTGCGGTACTCCGCTACCCTGGGTAAAATGACACCCAACCAACCCATGGTTACCCTGAAAGGGTTATGTCACAAAAGGGCGATGTCCCCACTTTGACGCAACCCCGTTGGGGTATATAATTAAGGGGCGCCCTAACCCAAGGTAGCGGGGTACCGCAACCTTGGGCTATGAGACGGAAGCGGGTAAGGTGGAGGCCTTTCGGCCTCCACCTCCCCGTTGTCGCGATGGGGTCGATTCCCCATATTTACCGGCGTGAAGGTCGTTCACCGGGCGACCCCTGTGA
>JAKJCY010000039.1:0-16351 GCA_022706235.1 Candidatus Hydrogenedentota bacterium
TGTTGTATCTCTCTTCGATGATTCTTCAAAGGTTGACCTTCTCTGACCCGTGACGGAGGACGGTGCCCGCCCGGCATCGCCCGTGATCAACCTCCAGTGAGGCTGTACCGCTCAACTATCAACGCGCCTGAAACCCTGAACAATTTCGTTTCGGGCGCGTGGGTATCTGGAGTGCGTTTCCTCGTTGCTTGGGGACAGGGAGCAAGAAGGTCATAAAAGAGAAACACCGCACAGTCACCCTGCCCATGTGAGGGCCTGGTACTGTGCGGTGCAACTTTTTTCAACAAGAATGTTTTGCTTGTTGTGAGGCGACTACTTCTTGGCGGCCGGCTTTTTCGCGACGGCTTTCTTCGCGACGGGTTTCTTCGCGACGGCTTTCTTCGCGACGGCTTTCTTCGCGACGGGTTTCTTCGCGACGGGTTTCTTCGCAGCCGGCTTCTTCGCGGCGACCTTCTTCACTGCAGCTTTCTTTTCGGCCATTGTTGTTTCTCCTAATTGTTGTGGCCATCTCCCATGTTCCAACTATTGCCGGCTACCCATTCCGTTTATGAGCATCCGGGGCTGCGTCCCATCTCTTTGATGAGATTCGCCCATAACAGGCATCCGCCTGGTTATGCCAATGATGCAACGCTTCCATCACACAACGGCACAGCAACAACCCTATTATGCCGTACTCAAAAAAATACATTCAAATTTTATTACTATAGTTGTACCAGACTTTTGAAAAAAAAACAAGAAAAATTTTTTTACAACCCGCAAAAAAAAATTCTGAAGATATTTTTTTTCGCGCGAATGTCGTCAAAAAAAATGTGAGGCCTGTTTCCCAAGACAGCGAAATATGGCTTTCTCTTCCTGTTCCCAGGTGCAATTTGAGAACGAGTCCTGCACATCAATGACATGGACTGCCTGTAATCGTCATTGCGAGATCAGTGAAGCCATTTCGTTTGCAGCGACACTGTTTTATACTGAGATGGCTTCACTGCGCTCGCTAAGAAAGTCTTTTTCTTTTACTCGTTCCCAAGTGCAGTTTTGGGACGAGTTGCACTGGCCAATTGACCACCTGGGCTCGTTATGAAATTGTATTTCGCAACGGAATTGCAAGCGAAGTTGTACTTCGTCCCTCCGTGATGTGTACGCTGATTCGGCGCCCATACCCTGGCGTTCGCAAAATATAATTTCGCACCCAAGTGCAACTTGGGAACGATCCTTAAACCCTTTAGCCTGTCTGTATTCGTCATTGCGAACGAAGTGAAGCAATCTCATTCGCAGCGAGACTATTGCGTGTTGAAATCGCTTCGCTACGCTCGCGATGACGGGAGGACGGGTTCTCAGGCAAGGATTCGGGAACAAGTCATGATGAGCCTATGGCGCACCGGAAAAGCATGAAGATGTTGTTAAAATATTCAAAGCCGAGTAACGGCAGTGTGGCAGGGTGATGTCAGGAATGGAGTGTGTGGGCGAGCAGGCCATGTCGCCGCCATTGGTCCAGAATGCCATACAGGATGATACCGAACGCCGTTGCGACATTTATGCTTTTCTTGTAGCCGGCCATGGGGATACAGACGGTGGCGGCGCATTGCCGGAGTACCCGGTCATTCACCCCGTTTTCTTCGTTGCCGAAAACGATGGCCACCGGCGTGGGCCAATGAAACGTTTGATAGTCCACGGCGTCTTCCGTGGTTTCCACCGCCACCAGGGGAATCCTTTGTGCGGCCAGAACGTCCAGGCAATCCCGGTTGCGTTCGTAATAGGTCCAAGGCACATAATCGAACGCGCCCAGGGCGGTTTTCTCCAGTTTCTTGTGGGGCGGATGCGCGGTCATTCCGCACAGGTGCAGGTGGGCCACGGCCCCGGCATCGGCGGTCCTGAAGATGCTGCCCACATTGAAGGCGCTGCGCAGGTTGTCCAGCATGACATGGACGGGACGGCGCTCTATCTCACGCCGCGCTTCCCGGGGTTGTCCGGCGTACCAGGGTTCCCGTGTCGGAGAGAGGGTGTCATTCATAGGCGCGCCGGGAGTCATTCAAGGGTTACGGCGGACTGGAACTGCGTGTTCAACCGCTGTATCTCGGCATCATACTCCAGGCGTATCAGTGCCTTCAGCGTTTCCAGATCGATGCCCCCGGAGTATTCCCTGATCAAAGCATCCCGGTCCGGGGCGAATCCGGTACCGCTGAACGCGAGCGTATTAGTCAGGAGGCCTTGCTGCAGTTCCTCTATTCTGGCCCGCACATCGCGGATCCCCCGGGCGCGCCGCTGCGCTTCCGAGGGGAATTCGTCCCCTACCATGGCATAGGATTCTTCTGATTGTTTAAGCAGGGCTACCGCTTCCGCAAAACGGTTCTTTCCCGCTTCTTCTTCGGCCAGGGATTGCAGGTCTTCCGCCTGTTTCAACTGCGACTGGTACAACGCGATTTGTTCGTCGCGCTGCTTGATCAGGCCCGCGACTTCCAGGCGGCTCCGTTCCGCCGTCGGATGCAGGAGATTGATGGCAAGCGCCTTCTCAAAGCCTGCCATGGCTTCTTCAAGCAATCCTTTCTTCAGTGCCTCCTCCGCGACTTCCGAGTGGTAATTGCCGATTTTTTCGAGGATGTCCCTCCTGTCGGGCGCTTCGGCCGCAGCCTCTTCATAGTGCTTGACGGCACGTTCACGGAATCCGGCGGCATAAAGCATGTCGCCGATTTTGCCGTTCATATCCGCCGAATATTTGACCAGTTTTCGGTAATTTGGTTCGGAGGCGTCCATTTCAGCCAGGCTGTCCCGGCCGACGTAGAAATCATATGCATCGAGCACGTAGCGCTGCAGTTGCGCTTCGGAGATGTTGCCCGGAACCGCGCCGGCGCTGATGATGGTCCACCAAACATCGGCCACGGCATTCACGGAACGGCTGATGTCGATGCCCAGGCGCGCCGCGGCGGTGCCGCGAAAACCGGAACCGCTTTGGTACTCCCCGGTGATGAGGTCATTGCCCGCGTTCGCTTCGCGCATGACGCGCTCCAGGTCCGCAATGGATTTGAGGATCTTTCGCGTCTCGGGCTTCAGGTTGCCCATGTCGGCGACCTGCTCGACATCATTGATGTACTGGCTGCGCGGTGCGGGGTCGGCGTTGGCCATGGGGGCGGTTGCCCGTCCAACCAACTTGCCCAGGGCCCCTAAACGAAAGGCGAAATAGGCGTCAATACGCGCCCCGCGCGCCGCGGAAAGCAGCGCCATGTCGTTTTCGATGGCTCGCAGCGGGTCCGCCTGCATTTCGGGGAACAGTTCTTCCATTTCCAGCGGAGACAGGGTCGCACCGGCGCGGGCCGCATCCTGCAAGCGCGTCAACTGCAGGTTCTCCTCTCTGGAAACCAGTTTAAGCGCGGTGTCCACCACGGCCAGCTGCACGCGTGGTCCCCAGGCAATGGCTGGGAGGGCGCACCCCAGCGCCAGCATCCCGATCAGACTGTAAAGCAAAAGGTGTTTTTTCATGGCACGGTTTTCCTGGGGTTGTCCGGGCTATTGCCGGGCCTGTCGAAGTTGCGTGACCAACACATCGATTTCATTGGCCCGCATTCTCTCCGGGTCCGCCTTGGCCAACTCAAGATATTTTTCAAGTTCCGGCAGGCCCGCATCCACGGAACCGCCGCTGACCAGCAATAATCCCAGTTCGAGGTGGGCAGCCGGATAGTCCGCCATCATGGAAATGGCGCGCCGGTAAGCCTGTTCCGCTTTGACCGGATCGTTTTGCAGGGCGTGGATACGCCCTTGAATGGTTGCCTGTCGCGCCGTGTTGAGTCCGCTTTCACCTGCCTGCCGTGCGGCTGCCGCGGCCCGGTCCAAATTGTTTTGTTCCATGAACGCCACCGCCATCTGAAGGGCGGCGATCCCGGAGTAGGGGTTGTTGCCGGACGCGATGTGTTCCAGCGCCGCGATGGCCTCCTCCGTCAGTTTATTCTCCTGCAGGCACAAGGCGTAAAAGAAGGCGGCGCGTATATCCTCCGGCAGCAGCTTCCTGGCTTCTGTCAGCAACGGCAGCGCCTTGCCGGGTTCCGATTGCGCCAGGCACAAAATTCCCATTTGCAATTTGACCAGCCCGTCCACGGCAGGCGCGACCGCCCCCGCCTTTGCCAGCACGGCCGCCGCTTCCGCAGGCTGTTCACGCATCAGGTGGACCATCCCGCGCACGACCAATGCTTTGGCATCGTTTTCATTTTCCTGCAGCGCATCGTTCAGGTACTTTTCCGCCAGGTTCCAGTCCTGGTCCAAGGCGGAGGTAAGGCCGGGCAGCGCCGAAGGGACTTCGGCGCCCGATAAGAGCGCCTCCCGGAGGGCCTCCTGCTGTCCCTTATAGTCCTCCCCCAGTCCCTGCAACAAGGCCTTCAGCCGGAGCAGCTCCCCGTCCATGGAGTAGCGCTGCTGCACGGCCGCGCTTAGCAGGTCCAGCAATTGCTGCCGGTTTCCCCCCTGCGCGGCGCGTTCAGAAGCCAGCACCGCCAGTATCAAGGCGTCCCGCTCCCGGGGCCCGCCCTGGCGCGCCGCCGCCTCGAAGGCCTCGGCGGCACGGTCATATTGCTGACCCTGCCACGATATCTGGCCCAGTAGAAAACGCGCCGTGATATCGTCCGGTGTTTTTTGCAGATGCGCTTGCAGTACTTCGGACGCTTCCGCCAGGTTGCCGCTGCGCGCCAGGCGGCGCGCCTCGCCCACAGGGTCACGCATCAGGTGCATGGCCAGTATCACCAGCAATACGCCGGAAGCCAGCAAAACCAGTGCCGCCGCCGCATAGGTGAAGAATCGCCCGATTGACTTGCCCCGCGACTTGCCCGCCTTTTGCCGTTCGTCCGCAATTCTCTGGCCGGTGAGCAAGTTTGTGCCGCATTTGGTGCACACGATATCTCCCGACGCGACAGGCGATTTACAGGTCGGGCAGAGAGATGGGGCGGACGGCGTACCGCCCCGCTGGGCGTCGCGGGCTTTAAGCGGCCCGCCGCAATGCATGCATTGGTCCGCGGCCGCATCCACCAAGCCCCCGCAGAAGGGACATTTACTCATTGTTGCCACGATGCTGATTCCTTCTTATGTTTGGCCGGTTGCGCTGCCCGCCTGTCCCTTGCTTTATGGCTATTCATGCTCTCAGGCGGCCTTTGCCCGTAACCCGGAAAGAAAATTTTCGGGGTATGTCATTTACATTTCAGTATGTGTGTTGACACACGCACCTTAAATGGCATAGTACGCTAATGCGTGAACAACCTACTTAACTTTTTGTTTTGTTACCAGAATTTTTTTTAGGGTCATTAAAAGTCCAAATCATCCCGCATGGGCGCGCCACACGCGGCACAGGTATCCCTGGCTACCCAGGTGCGTCTTTTACATGCCGCACATTTGGGCCAGAATAAGGATGGTATACTTAACAGGGCAATCAAAACAACGATACCGCCCATGATTGCCAGATAACATACATTAATCATACGGCTGTCCTGTAGTATTATCAAAAAACACGATACCGCATTATTTTGTAAATATTATAGTATAAGATGCAGGGCATCTGTGGAAAAAATATTTAGGACAATCCGTAACGATACCATCGGTATCCACGCCGCCGCGGAATAAAGAAATTAAACGTCACTGCCGCGCACTATCCTGATGCAGAATGTGTTGATACCGGAAAGTGTACGCTCGTATTTACCGTTTCAGACCTGATGGTTTTTATAATTCTTAATGCGGTATTATATTACAGGAAACGTACCCATAATACAATAGGGCCGGGATGGTTTCAGGTCAGAGGAAACAATAACGGGTGCCGTAGCGCCCTCATGGGTGTGGAGCAAAACATCAACTAGTATTAAGGAGTCCTGGTGTTATGAAACGATGGCTTAAGCGTATTAGTTTGTTTGTGCTGGGACTTATCTTGTTGGCGGGTGTCGGGGGATATCTTTGGCTGAATCCCGGGCGGGGTCCCCGGGAACAGGTGGATCCTGAAGTGAAAGGGTGGTCGGAGGACGTGGACGGGGCTTTGGTGTTGCACCTCAAAGGAAGCCCCTATGAGATGGGATACCAGCGGGGGTATTTTGCCCGCGACAAAGTTAAGTTGAATATAGATTTATTCGAGGGTCTGCTGAAATTGGCGGAACAGGAAGTCGGGTTGCCGCGTATCGCCTCGAATCTCATTCTGGATATTACCTACGCACTCTGCGCCCCCTATATTCCTGAACGGTATAAGCGCGAAATGGAAGGCCTGGCCGATGCCAGCGGTTGTGACCTCAAGGTCATCCGGCGGGGACATGTCATCTCCGTGCTGACCGAGCGCGGGTGCAGCACTTTTGCCGTTTGGGGCAAGGCGACTTCCGATGGTGCGCTGCTGCACGGCCGCAATTTTGACTGGATTACTTCGGCGGGCCTGGAGGATACGGCCGTTCTGGCCTTGTATGAACCCGAAGGCCTGCAGCCTTTTGCGTCGGTGGGGTATGCGGGCGTCGTGGGCACCTTGAGTGGCATGAACATGGCCGGCATTTCCATCAGCCAGATAGGCGCCATTACCGAGGACACCTCCTTTCGGGGATTACCCCTGGAATTTGTGCTGCGCCGCCTGCTGGAGGAATGTGAAAACCTGGAGGATGCCGTTGCGCTCATGCACAGCGTCAAGCATACGGTGGGCTACAATTATGTCGTTGCCGACGGCGACGCTCCCGGCGCACGTGCTTTTGAGACGACCGCGCGCCATATTGCCGAATTTGGGCCCAATGATCCGAACGAGACGGTGGAGTATGCGGTGCGCATCGAGGATGCCGTCTTCCGTTCCGACGAGGCAATGGACCCGGTCATACGGGGACTGCAGAAATGCGCCAACGCGCCCGGCCTGCCCTACGGCTCCAATTCCTACGACCACCGTTACATGGGCATCGCCACCCGCGTGAAAGAACATTACGGCGCAATTGACCAGTCTGTTGCGCTGGAGATTCTCAAGGCGACTGCCATGGAAAACGCCAACCTGCACGCGGTTCTGGCCAACGTCACGACCCGGGAACTGTGGGTGGCCCATGCGGCGCAAGGTCAAAACGCCTCGCTACAGCCTTTCGTGCATTTTGACTTGAAGCGGCTTTTCCTGCGTCCGGAGGACCGTCTCGCAGCTTCGGACGCGGCGGTCACGCCCGGGCCGGACGACGCGCCGGAGCCCGCACTGGAAGGGGAAGCGACCGCAGCCGATGTCCCGGAGGATGCCGCGCCGGAAGAAAAAACACCGTGATACCGGGCCGCGCAATGGCACGGGGCCGGTATCGTGCCGGTAACTGCAGTTGCCATTGGAGGGGGATACCCTCTATACTACGCCCCGGCGCGCACGGGGCCGCGCGTTGGTATTTTCAGGAAGCCCGCAACGGGCATAACCGCAATTAAAGGAACTCCTATGCTAAAGGGACTTGGCGATATCGGGAAAATGGGGGGCATCATCAAACAAGCCTTGGAAATGAAAAGCCGCATTGAGGAATTGAAACAGAAACTGGCCGATGAAATAGTTGAGTTTTCTGTTGCCGAGGAGGTGACGGTTACGGTGAACGGCAACCTGGACGTGTTGTCGGTGAAGATTAAAGAAGAACTTTTAAGAAACGAGGACGTCGATACCGTTGAGGCGATTCTATGCGCCGCGGTCAATGGCGCCGTGGGAAAAGCCCGCGATATGGTAAAGGCTAAGATGACCGAATTGACGGGCAACGTCGATATCCCGGGACTGATGTAGTGCGTATCGTTTTTTTCGGCACACCGCCTGTCGCGGTTCCCACCCTGGTCATGCTGGCCGCGGAGCACGACGTGACGGCTATCGTAACGCAGCCGGACCGGCCGCGCGGGCGCAGCGGCCGTCCTGAACCGCCTGTTGTGAAGGTCTGGGCCCTGGAAAACGGCCTGCCCGTGTATCAGCCGGAAAAACTGCATGATGGCGCCTTTGAGGCCTGGCTGCGCGCGCAGCGCCCGGATATCTGTGTGCTGGCGGCCTATGGCCGTTTTCTGAAACAGCCCCTGCTCGATGTGCCGCCGTTGGGATGGCTGAACCTGCATCCGAGCCTGTTGCCGCGCTGGCGCGGCCCGTCCCCCATTCAGACCGCCCTTCTTGAAGGAGACGCCGAGACCGGCGTCACCATCATGCGGGTTGTGCTGGAAATGGATGCCGGGGATATTGTCCTCCAGGAATCCACCCCCATAGGTCCTGAGGAGACGGCGGGCGATCTGACGGTGCGTTTGGCCGTGATGGGCGCGCGCCTGATGGCGCAGGCCCTGGTGATGGTGGAACGGGGCAACGCGCCCGGCATTCCCCAGGATCGGTCCCGCGTGACCACCAGCACTTTGTTTGACAAGGAACGCGGCCGTCTGCACTGGGCGGATACGTCACGGCGCATTCATGACCAGGTCAGGGCCTGCAACCCCTGGCCGATGGCGTATGCCTCTTTCCGGGGACAAACCTGCCGCATCCTGAAAACGCAATGGCTTTCCGATGCCCATGGCGCTGCTCCCGGTGTTGTTCTGGACGTGGGCAAGGACCGGATCCTCGTGGCGGCGGGCGAAGGCCAACTGGTCCTGCTCCGCCTGCAGTTGCCGGGCAAGAAGGCCCTTGATGCGGACGCGTTTCTCCGGGGCACGCCTGTCACGCCCGGGGAACGTTTTGAGGATGGACCCTGATGCCGGTGGACCCCGTACGTGACGCCGCCGTGCACATCCTGCTGCGCGTGTTGAATGAGGCGCAGCACGCGGAAGTGCTCATTGACCGCAGGTTGCAGCGGAACCGTTTTTCCCCCCAGGGCGGCAGGTTTCTTGCCCATCTGGTCTATGGTGTGTTGCGGCACAAACTATTATGTGACCATGTGCTGAGCGCCATTTGCGAACAGCCCCTCGACCGGCTGCCGCCGTTAGTGCTGATGGTCTTGCGCATGGGTGTTTTTCAACGCTTCTTCTGCGATAATGTTACCGCTCCGGCCCTGGTGCATACGTCGGTGGAACTGGCGAAACGGTATGGCCACGCCGGACTGGCCCGTGTGGTCAATGCGGTCCTCCGCCGCCTGCCCGATACCCTGGCGGATGCGGCTCTTCCGGACCGGGAAGGCGATTTCGTGGAGTTTCTCCGGGTACGCTATTCCATGCCGCGTCATCTCGTGCGCCTGTGGATGCACCTTTACGGAAAGGAAGGGGCGGAGCGGTTTTGTGCCGCCTGCAACGAACCGGCGCCGATGACGCTTCGGGTAAACACCTTGCGAACCGACGCCGGGACGCTTGCCGAAAACCTGCTTAAGGCGGGTATTGCCGTGTCCCGGCCGTGCGCATGCCTGGAAGCGCTGCGGGTTGAAGGCGGCGGCAATCCGTTGAAAACCCCCTGGTTCAAACAGGGGCATTTCATGGTGCAGGACCCGGCGTCCATGCTGGCGGCGCACCTGGCTGGTCCCGAACCGGGGGCACTTATATTGGACAGTTGCGCCGCGCCTGGCGGCAAGGCCACGCACCTGGCTGCGTTGAGCGGCGGACGGGCGACCATTATCGCTCAGGACCGCTACCCGGGACGCATCGCCAGGATACGGGAGAACTGCGCGCGCCTCGCCGTGTCCAACGTGTATGCGCTGTGCGCGGATGCGATGGCCTCACCGTTTCCCGATAATTTTTTCGATGTCGTCCTTGTGGACGCCCCCTGTTCCGGACTGGGAACGTTGCGCCGCCACCCGGAAATAAAATGGCGCGCTGCGGACACGCCGCCGGGGCACTTGGCCGGGGTACAGCGTGCCATGTTGCGAAAGGCGGTTAAAGTTTGTAAAAATGGTGGACTGATTATTTACTCGGTATGCACCCTGACGCCGGAGGAGACCGTGGAAGTGGTTTCGGAAATTGCCGGCGAGGGAACGTGTGCGCCCGAAGACGGAGCGGAGTCATTCAATTCGTGGAAGACAGCACAGGGACAATATCAAACAACCCCGGCGGACGAGGCGTGGGACGGTTTCTTCTTGACACGTTTTCGGAAACAGTCATAAGTTTCGTCTACTTCATCCTGCATTTTATGGCATGGTGCATCCAGTGGTCTCTTGTGTTGGCGGTGTTTCTGCTGGTCATGCTGGGTACCGGCTATTACACCTACACCTTTGTTTTAAAAGGCGGAGGGCATGTCAGCGTGCCCAATGTGGTGGATCGTCCCATTACCGAAGCGGCGATGTTGCTCACCGAACGGGGCCTGGAACTCGGCAAGCAGGTGCAGGCACCCCACCCGACCATTCCCGAATATTATGTTATTGCGCAGCGGCCTTCGGCGGGCCGTGTCGCCCGTGAAGGGCGCCGCGTGAACGTCGTGGTCAGCCGGGGCCAGGACTACCTGCGCGCGCCGGACCTTACCGGCAAGATGCTGGAAGACGCGCGCCGCGAGATTGTCGCCTCCGGCTTTCGCGTGGGAAGTCTGGCACGCATTGAGCAAGACCTGCCCCGCGACATGGTGGTCTCGCAGGACCCGGCCCCCGGGGGCGAACTGGCCGACCAGGGCGAAATCCACCTGCTGGTCAGCGCCGGCTCGGAACGGCCCAGCGCGCTGATGCCCGACTTGCGCGGCTTGCCGGTGGGCGATATCAAGAAAGCCCTGGAAGGCTTCGAGGTGACCCTGGTTCCCAATGAAGTGGATATTCCGGGGGCGACCCCCGATACCGTGCTTGCGCAAAACCCCGCCCCCGACACCCTCATCTATCAGAACCATGTCATCACCTATGACTTCGTGCCGTCCAAAAAAGAGGAGGAGGGGGAGGGAGAACCTGAAAAACGGTACGAAGCGACGGTGCGCCACCAGATGTTCTATGACTGGTACGGACGCGAAGTGCGCGTGGACGTGGTGGACCGAACGGGCAACCGCCAGACCGTCTGGTCCAAGAAACCTGAATTCGATGCCGCAGCGCAGCAGACCTATGTCACCGGAACCGCGATCCGGGTGCCTGTTGTTTATGTTTCAGAGGCCATGGTGGAAGTCTATGTGGACGGTGTTCCCGAGGCCTCGTACCTGTTGAAAGAAGGCAATCCTCCCGTAAAAACGCATTAGCCAGGGGCATCCTTCCTTACGTTACGGAAAGTATTACGCTCATGTCCGAACGAATAATAAAAGTATCTCCATCCTTGCTCGCCTGTGATTTCAGCCGGCTGGGGGAAGAAATACGCGCCATTGCCGAAGCGGGCGCCGACATGATTCACTGCGACATCATGGACGGGCATTTTGTGCCCAACATTACCTTCGGCCCCCCTGTGCTTGCCAAACTCCGCAGCATCTGTCACGTGCCGCTCGATGTGCACCTGATGATTGAGCGGCCCGAAGACTACGTCGAAAGCTTTGTGGACGCGGGTGCCGATATCATCACCATCCAGATCGAGGCGACCCGGCATCCGCATCGCCTTATACGGCGCATTCAGGACATGGGCTGCAAAGCGGGCATCGTACTCAATCCGGGCACGCCCGAAATCAGCATCACCTACCTCGCCAAGATGGTGGACATGGTGCTGGTGATGAGCGTGAATCCGGGATTTGGCGGGCAGTCCTTTATTCCCGAAATGCTGACCAAGATCAGGAACATTCGCGACATGATCGGTGACATCGACCTGGAGGTGGACGGCGGCATCGATGAAAACGTGGCGCCCGCCGTGGTGGACGCCGGCGCGAATGTGCTCGTCGCGGGCTCCTACATCTTCAACCACCATTCCTACCACGAGGCGGTCCAATTGCTGAAAGCCGCCGGAAATCCCTGATCGCCATAGGAAAAACCTATTTTAAAACGGACCTTGGGAAACAAGACCGGTAGGACAGCGCAGGTAATCCGAAGAAGGGAGAGTATCTTTGTCCTACCCGTGCTACCGGTCATACTCGTCCTGCGGCAGCCCAAACACGGGAACGCCAAACCGCGAAAAACCAAAGGATTTCAGCCTTCAACCTTCCAGGATGGCCGTTAACCGCTTCTCGCTCTGAATGGCCGCCCGGACCGTGTGGTAATTAATTTTCCATGCGTGGCCCATATAGTCCCACAGCCGGTTGTTGTTTTCATCGAAGAGCGGATACCATTCACCCACCTCGTGGTTGATGACCGTATCCATCACGAAGCGGTGCACATTCTCATAGGCGTCCCAGTATTTCTCTTCGCCCAGAAGCAGGTACGCGTCCAGCATGGCAACCAGGGTCTCCGCCTGTTGCCAGAACTCCTTGTTCTGTTCCCGGGCGGGGCCATCATTGGGGCCCTCACAATAGACGCCGCCCCGTTCCCAGTCGATGCCGTAGCGATGACAATGTTCGAACATCTTGCGCATCCGTTCCCGGTAGGGCGCCTCGTCCATACCCAATATTTTTAAGGCGTGACGGAGCAGCCAGCAGAACTCCACGTTATGGCCGAAACTGGTGTTGTTCAGCGGGCGGCCTCCCTCGTCAGCCACGTCCCGGTCCGACCCCCACACATTTTTGAACAGGATCGCACGCAGTGGCGTCCAGTCGAAAGCGAACTGGGCGATGCCCGTTCCGTATTCCGGGTGGACCATGCGCTCGAAGATCAGGTTGATAACGCGCTGGGTATCCGCCTTGTGCCCGTGGCACCCTGTCGCCTCGTACAGGTTGGTAAACGCCTCCATGATGTGCATGTGCACATCGAGCGATTTGCGGTCGCCCCCATAAACGCCCGGCGCTTTGGGAGACCAGTCCTCTTCAAAAAACTCGCCGAAACCGCCGTGCTGGATATCCGCCGCGCGGGTCTTGATGATGCTGTACGTAGCCTCCGCATGGTCCAGGGCATCCCGGTTTCCCGAAGCCATGAAATACTCGCTGAGGCAGTAGATGGCGAAACTATGCCCATACATGATTTTGGCGCGGTCCAACGGCGTGCCGTCCTGTTGACAGGTCCAGTACCAGCCGCCATACTTCTTGTCCAAAAAATGGCGCACCAGGAAATCAACGCCCTGCGCCGCGATATTCAGGAATTTGCCGCCGCCCAGGCCCGCGCGATGGGCCGACGAATAGGTGTAAATCATTCGGGCCTGGCACAGCATCGTCTTGACCGTTTCACCGGTCGGGTTGCCGTTTTTGTCCAGGTAGGTCAGATACCCGCCATATTCGGGGTCGACGCCGTGGGTGGACCAGAAGGGCAACAGTTCTTCATGCAAGTGATGACGCATTTCTTCGCGGGCTTTGATTGCGCGTTCTTGGATGGACATGGTGGTTTTTCCTTCCTGTACTCGTGGAACCTTCCTTATAACCGCTGTGCAAAACAACATTCTACCACGGCCAGGCAGGCCAAGTGGAATTATGAATTATGAATTGCGAATCAAGAATTGCAGGGTTCCTGGAGCGTACACACTACCACCGGTCTTCAAACAAAGGTAAGGACGTGTACGGTAAAACCAAAGTCGGTATTTGTCAGTCCAATAGACCGATAAATGTGTTTCGCCGGGGATTCTGGTTCAGATGCCTGGGCTCCCCTTTAAACCTGTCAATTGAGGATTTAATTATGCGCAAATGGCTAAAAAGATTAGGATATGCGGGCCTTACACTGTTCCTGTTGCTGTGGACGGCCACAACGGTGTTCGGGGTGTATTTCACGATTCGCCCCCGTGTGGACCAGTTTGATGACCCCGATACCTTCGCGGGACACCCGGTGGAATCGGTGACTATCACCACGGAGGACGGCATCAACCTGTCGGCCTGGTATATCAAGGCATCCGATGATCAGGCGGTGATTCTGCTGGCCGGTATAGACGGGAACCGCACTTCGTGCCGGAACCGGGGTGAATTCTTCCTGGACCGGGGCTACAGTGTGCTGCTTCCAGACCTGCGCGCCTCGGGAAGGAGTGAAGGCCGTGCCGTGACTATCGGTTGGCGGGAACGGAAGGATCTGGTCGCCTGTTTTGACTTTCTGAAGGACCGAGGCCATGAGTATATTGGTGCTGACGGAATATCCCTGGGGGCCGCCACCATTTGCTACGCCATGCCGGACCTGCCCGACCTTTCGTTCGCCATTATCGAGTCCAGTTATGATACACTGGTGAACGCCGTCCGCAACCGGCTGGCCATGTTCAAGACACCCCACTTTATCGCCTATCCGTATTATGTGGGTTTCGGCGTGATTGCGGGCGTGCCGCCCTGGCGCATGCGGCCGGTAGACTATGTTGCCCACGCATCCGCGCCCACACTGGTGCTGGCCGGGGATTCGGAAGTTGAAATACCCGTACATGAAACGCAGTCCATTTACGAGCGTTGCGCCGCGCCGCTGAAACGGCTGCATTTTTTCAAGGGCGCGGGGCATTGGGATTTTCTGGGCCGGTATACGGAAGAATATACGCAGGTCGTGGATTCCTTTCTGAACGAAGCCTCCACCGGGCGGGAAGCCACGCGCCTGACCCAACGGCTCCCGCATGCCCCCTGAGACAGGTCAAACGGCGCTTGAGGGAAATGAATGCATGCCTGAACTCCTGCTCGAAATGACGGGAATCGGCAAGGCTTTTTCCGGGCAAACCGTGCTCGAAGACGTGCGGCTGGACCTGCGGGCGGGGGAGACCCATGTGCTTGCCGGAGAAAACGGCGCGGGGAAAAGCACGTTGATGCGCATCCTGGCCGGCATCTATACGGAATATGCGGGCACAATCACCCTGTACGGCAGGGAAACACGTTTTGGTTCGCCCCAGGATGCCGCCCGGCAGGGCATTTCCATCATCCACCAGGAACTGTCGCTCATTCCTTCCATGACCGTGTCGGACAATATCTTTCTTGCCCGGGAACAGGCGGGCCCTGCCGGGTGGCTGCGCTTCCATCGTGAGCGGGAAGCCTGCGCCGCCTTGCTGGACCGTCTCGGGGTGCCGGTGAAACCGGGCGCACCCGTGGGCGCGTATTCCATCGGGGTGCAGCAAAGCATAGAGATCGCCAAGGCGCTGGCCTTCGAGGCCCGCATTTTGGTCATGGACGAACCGACCAGCGCGCTGACGGAACCCGAGGTGGAACGCCTGTTTGAGGTGATCGCATCCCTGAAGCGGGCGGGTTGCGGCATCATTTATATCAGCCACAAGATGGAGGAAATCTACCGCATAGCCGACCGCATCACCGTCCTGCGCGACGGGCGGTACATCGGCACGGAGGACCGGGACCGGCTCCCCCGGGAAACCCTGGTGAAATGGATGATTGGCCGCCCGATGAGCGAACAAATCTTTCGCGACGCTCCGGCGCCGGGGGCGCCCGTCCTTGAACTGAAAGACTTTTCCGTGCCCGACCCCGCCGGACGGCCCCGGCCCGCGGTCGACCGGGTCTCCTTCTCCCTGCGCCGGGGTGAAATCCTGGGCCTGGCGGGCTTGCAGGGCTCCGGCGCCGAGGTCTTGGTAAACGGGCTGTACGGCGTGTACGGGCGCATAACCGGCGGGGAGGTTCGGGTTGACGGCGCGCCCTACAGGCCCGGTTCCCCGGCCCATGCCCTGCGGCAGGGGATTGCCCTCCTTTCCAACGACCGTAAGCGTGAGGGGCTGGTACCGTCCATGAGCGTTACCCACAATATCAGCCTGGCGGCGCTGCCGCGCCTTTCACCCGGCGGCCTGCTGCGTGAGGGCCTGGAACGGCAGGCTGCGGAAGCGCGCAAAAAAGCGCTTAACATCCGCGTGGCCGCGCTGACCCGGGAAGTGGCGACCCTGTCGGGCGGCAACCAGCAGAAAGTGGCCCTGGCCAAATGCCTGGAGGCGCAGCCACGGGTGCTGTTGTTGAATGAGCCGACCCGGGGCGTGGATGTGGGCGCCAAGCACGACATTTACGCCCTGATGAACGCCTGGACCGCGTCCGGCATCGCCCTGGTGCTGATTACCTCGGAAATGCCGGAATTACTTGCCTTGAGCGACCGTATCCTGGCGCTGCACCAGGGCCGGGTGACGGCGGCCTTCGACCGCGGCGCCGCCACGCCCGAAGCGGTGCTCGCCGCCTCCATGGGAAGTGTTAAAGGAAATGACTATGAACGATAATCCGCGTTTTGACCGCCTCCGCCGGATCCTCGCCCAGCCTTTCTTCCGGGCGACCCTCGCGCTGGTCATTATCTTGTGCCTGGGCGCCCTGTTCCATGCGGAAGGCTCCTTCTTCCGCTGGGAGACGCACCGGGACATGTTGCGCCATATTTCACGGTATGGCATCCTGGCCTGCGGCATGACCCTGGTCATTATCACCGGCGGCATCGACCTGGCCGTGGGCAGCGTGCTCGGCCTGGTCGCCGTGACCTCCGCCCTGTTCATGATTCACTGGGGCTGGAACCCCCTGGTCGCCGTGCCGCTGTGCCTGCTGGTCGGCCTGGCCTGTGGCGTGACCTCGGGCACGCTGATTTCCCGGTTCCGGGTGCAGCCCTTCATTGCCACCCTCGCCATGATGGTCTTTGCC
>JAKJCY010000039.1:16361-29366 GCA_022706235.1 Candidatus Hydrogenedentota bacterium
CCGGGGCGTGGCCAAGTATATCTCGGGCGGCCGCAAGATCTCCCAGGGCGTGGAGACGGCGGACGGTTATGTTTATCTCGACTTTCCCGGGTTCTTTAATTTCCTCAACGCCCGTATCCTGGGGGACAACGTGGCGGTGGTCACCCTGGTGTTTCTGGCCTGCGCGGTGGGTGCCGGCCTGTTGCTGGCCCGGTTCCGGCCGGGACGGTATATGTACGCTGTCGGCGGCAACGAGGAGGCGGCGCGCCTGTCCGGCGTGCCCGTCGCCTTCACCAAAACGCTCGCCTACGCCATGAGCGGCCTCTTCGCCGCCGTTGCCGGCATTTGCCAGGCCGCCCAGGAAACCCAGGGCGACCCGGAGGCGGGCGGCTCCTATGAATTGACGGCCATCGCCATCGTCGTCATCGGCGGCACAAACCTCATGGGCGGGCGCGGTTCCATGGCGCTGACCCTTATCGGCGCGCTGACCATTGGCTATCTCGAAAAAATTCTCAGCCTGAATGCCGTCGGCGAAGCCGGGCGCCTTATGCTCACCGGCTTCATCATCGTCGCCGCCGTCTTGTTCCAGCGAAGCAAGCAGTAGGGGTAATTGCGGGGCACAACCCTGAATGAGGCGACGCCTCCCCATCAACGATGGGAAACCGGAGCAGGTCGTTTGGCCTGTAGGACGTATAGGACCTACAGGATATATAGGCGCCTACGGCGATTCCGCTGACAAATAATTATGAGTTGAAATTCCTGGGAACGCCGCTCCCCAGAGCGGCAGTACCATGGGTATAGAAATGGAGTCAGGGAAGACTCAGCCAAAGGTATTGGCAATGATAATTCAGGGTTTATTCCTGTGGTTTGCCGCTCTGGGGAGCGGCGTTCCCAGGACCGTAACTTTATTCTGTTGCGCCGCAGGCGCCTCTTCTTCCGGGCACTGTCCCGGACGAAGCGTAGGATCTATAGGACCCATACCGGCATAAAAGGTTTTGTACCTGCGGCCCAGTATCACCCCGCGGTTCCGCCAAACCGGAGATGGCAGGTATTGAATCACTGACAGCGGATTCGTTAGGATGCAATTTCCAGCCGTTTTGACCGTAAGTGTCAATCGCGGGCGTAACAAGGTTGAAAGGAATCCAAGATGAAGTATGCCTGTAGGACCATGCTCCGAAGAGGAAGCTACGCCAGCCTGCGCTTCCTGTTGATTACCGCTTTTCTTTCGCTGGCCTGCCGTGCCGAAGTGCCGTCCATTGCCGCGGTGATGGATGACCTGGCGGCTGCGCTTTGCGAGGGGCGCAGCGCGGCGGAAGTGGCGCAATTGGATGACGCCGTCATCCTCGGCGCCCTCAGTCCGGAGCAACGGCAGGTATTAAGCACGGAATACTGGCAGTTTAATGTCAATGTGCCGGTGCTGGTCTCGGTCATGCGGGACACGGGTCAGGCCGTGGCGCCCTTCTGGCTTGAGGAGCAGGGATTCGTGAAAACCACGTTGGTGGTGCGCAACGAAAACTATAGCTACGAGGTATGGCAGAAACCGTTTCCCGCCGGGAAGGTCGGCCTGGGCATAAACGGCTTTGACCGGCACCGGCCCCATTACTTTGTGGGGGTGGGGCCGCAAACGGCCGGCGATACGGTCGCGATTTCCAATACCGTGCCCGCGCCGCAGCAGGTGTATGCCTTCAAGGAAGGCGCCGCCATCTACCATGATTGGTCTGATCTTGTTTTGACGGAGGTGCCGGACGCGTTCAAAGGACATGTAGTATTGCCCACCATTCGCGGGCGGGCCAGGGAGGCCCAGCTTATCGGCGCGTTCCGGGAGACGGCGTATCCTTCCTCCAACACCCCGGACATGGCGGTGTTGACCTGGAGCGACGATCCGCAAACCACCCAGACCATCCAGTGGCGCAGCGCACTCCCCGCCGCCCACCGGAACCGGTTGTGGTACCGCGTGAAGGAAAGCGGGCACGTCGTGCCGTGGCGGGAGGCGGAAGCGGAATCCGCCGTATTATATGACCGCGCCATCATTAATGACCGCCGTGTACGCTGGCATACGGTCACCCTGAGCCATCTGCAGCCCGGTACGGCGTATGAATACACCCTGGAAAACCCGGAGGAACAAGAACCGGTCTGCGCCGAATTTCGGACCGCCCCTTTGGAAGCCCAACCCTTTACTTTTTTCTGGATGAGTGACACCCATAACCGTCCGGACAACGTGGGGGTGCTGGCCGCCGCCCGGGAAAAGCATCCGGACGCGGCCTTTCTCACCATTTCGGGCGACCTCGTGGGTACCGGCCAGGAGCGGGATGACTGGGACGAGTTGTTCCATAACTATGCCGATTTCCTTCGGGAGACCCCGCTGATGCCCTCCATCGGCAATCATGACGCCATTGACGGGCTGGGTTCCGACCTGTACAGGGCGCTGCTTCGTCTGCCGGACAACGGGCCGCCGGCCCTGAAACGGGGGCAGAGTTACAGCCTGCGTTACGCCAACCTGCTGCTGATTTCCCTGGATGTCACCGAGGACATCGCCCTGCAGCGGCCCTGGCTCGAAGAAACCCTGCGGGAAAGTGATGCTCCGTGGAAAATCGCCGTGCTCCATTTCCCGCCTTATGCCCTGGAACGGGAATATCCCGATATTGAACGCGAATGGGGTACGCTCTTCGACCAGTATCATGTAGACCTGGCGCTCAGCGGGCATGTGCATTATCATTTGCGTACCTGGCCGCTCAAGGACGGCAAGCGCATGGAAAAAGCATCCAACGGCACCATCTACCTGATCTCCGTTGCCATAGACGGGCCGGGGGAGAAGGGGGCTGTTCCGGACTATGCCGAGTTGGTCAATCTTGACGGACATGCCGTTTGTGTCGCCTTTACCGTGGACGCGAACCGTCTGGACATGAAGGCCTACACGGCGGACGGGACCATTTACGATACCTTTACCCTTGAAAAGCCCTGAAAAGACAGGATACGCCGCTTTTCCCTTTTCTTTTTACGCACCCTCGGTGTACAGGTACAGGGGCTGCCCGGTCAATTCTCCGGGGCCGACAGGGGCGCCTCAAGACGCCGCCGTCCGTTGCGCGGTGCGCTCCGGGCATTCGGTGCGCTATGTTTTATACCTATATCGGGATGCTTTTTGCTATTATAGTGCGATGAGTCCCCATGCCCTGCCTCCCGTGAGGCGGGGTGACGACGGGTAAATAAAGTACGAGGGAATTTTGTTTTCCTTAATATCGGACCTTTCGCCAATCGCAAGCGTATGCGGAGACGTGGATTCTTTGGCGCACAGGTCATCCAGTATCCGAACCAGGGAGACGCGTTTATGTTCTTTGGAATGTCCCGCAAATCTGCCGCACTTTCGCTTTTCTTTGTTTTGGCATGCATTATCGCGTCCAGCGCCGGGGCGACGGTCCATTATGTCAAGCCCATGGGCGCCGGTGCCGGCACCTCGTGGGAAGATGCGGGCCCCCTCCAGGCAACAGTGTATGCCGCCGCTGCCGGCGATGAAGTGTGGGTGGCCGCAGGAACCTACAAGTCAACACAAAATCCCGTGTTGATTATGAAGGGCGGCGTTGCGCTGTACGGCGGGTTTACGGGGGTGGAGGAATCGGCTGATGAACGGAACTGGGCCGTCAATCCTGCGATCATTGACGGAGAGAATGTACGGGGATGTGTTCGGGGCGCCAACAACGCGCGACTGGACGGGTTTACCATCTCGAACGGCAAGTGGACCGCTCTGGGCGGCGGCCTGTCCAATGATACCGTTTCACCCACGGTCGCTAATTGTACCTTTGCCGAAAATTGGGGCGGTTTCGGCGGCGCCATCTATAACGAAAACGCTTCGCCGGTGATTACCGACTGTATCTTCAGCGGCAACAACTCGGATTGGGACGGGGGCGCCATCTACAACGAGATGTCTTCGCCGTCGATTTCAGGTTGCCTCTTCAGCGGGAACAGCTCTCTGAGGCGTGGCGGTGCCATGTGCAACAATGCGGCGTTGCCGGAGGTGACCGACTGCGTTTTCATTGAAAATGCGGCGGCGGTCAGCGGCGGCGGCATGTATAATGAGGAATCTTCGCCAAGGATCGTTCACTGTCGCTTTGAGGGGAATACGGCGGAACGCGGCGGTGGCATGTATATCGGCGAGGACTCCGCACCGAGAGTAATTCAGTGTACCTTCACCTTGAATGTGGCCGTCTTCTCCGGCGGTGGTATCTTTAATGTTTCCGCGTTGCCGACACTAACCGCTTGTACGATTGTGGCGAATACCTCAAGTACGGGAAGCGGCGGCGGCATCACCAACTCCGCCTCGGCCCTTACGTTGTCCAACAGCCTGGTGGTGGACAACTTTGCCCAAACGGAAGGCGGCGGCCTATACAATGAAATTTCCGCCCCGCTGGTTATTGTCAACTGTACCGTTGCGGGGAATACGAGCAATACGGCGGGCGGCGGCGGCATATATAACCTGCAATCCGAACCCGAGCTTGTCAACAGCATCTTCTGGGACAATCAGGGTTCAGGCGGTCAGGTGTCCAATGTCGTGGGAACACCCTTGCTCCAGGTAAAATACTGCTGCATCGGCGGCGGTTACGCGGGTACGGGAAATATCGATACCGACCCGTTGTTTGAAGATGCCTCTTCCGGGGATTACCGCCTTCAGGCGGGTTCTTTGTGCATAGACAGCGGAACGGATGTCGATGCGCCGGAGGATGACATAAGAGGGGTGGCGCGGCCCCAGGACGAGGGGTATGACATGGGCGCCTACGAATACAGGCTGGAAATTCCTCATCCGGCGGACACAGATGAAAACTTTGTTATGGTGATGAGTGAAGTAATCGCCTATCTTTTGGGCTGGCAGCAGGGCACTAATCCCATGACCACCGCCATACGCGCCGTGTACCTCTGGCAGGTGGGTGAATATTATGGCTATGATCCCGAAAAAGCACCCCCGATGTGCTGGATTCCGAGACGCCCCTGAGAGCCCCGGGAGGGGCAGGGGAAATGCGGCGAAGGCGCCCCTTCTTCCTCGCAAAGTCCCGAATAAAGCAGGGTATCGCATCGGCGCGCCGCCGCTGTAAGAAATAAGACGTTGAATTAGTGTATGACTGTCGTTTTGGAGTGCGTAAGCCATGCTTGCGCTTTGACTGCCGGGTTTGCATGGACTGTAAAATTAAGGAGTGACAACCCCTGTTTTGTTGCCCGGTGTATCCCGTAAGTTCCAGAGAGGGCCGTGTATACCTTTTTGCGATTATATTCGTTGAACATCATAGCAGGCGTTTCACTTCATGCCGTCCATAGGGTGTCGCGTGTTTGATCGTCTGGAAGTACAGGGATTCAACTGCGAAAGCAACGTAATGAACGGCATCCGTGCAACCCGTCACCCTGTGTTGCCGCCGGTGTGTAAAAATCTGTTTTACAATCAGGAACATGTTCATGGCCAATAAGAGACGCTCCACTTCTTCTGTATCCATTGTGCGGGTAATCGCAATGGTGGTTTTTCTGCTGATTGCCTTGATTGGCCTGGCGTTTATGTTTGCGCCGCGCAAACCCGCGCCGCCGCCCCGTTCCCGTATCACCTATGAAGCACGCCCATCAGAGGAAAAGGCTCCGGAAGTGCCTCAACCGGAGGCGCCTGTTGAGAAACAGGCCGCAACGGCGGAAACGCCGGCGCCCGTACCGGAGCAACCCGAAGAACTGGCATCGGTCCCCGAGGCGCCGCTGGAACTGAAGATCGTAGGGGTCGTTCTGGATGCCGCCACCCAGCAGCCCATTGAACACGCTACGGTCACGGCAACGCGCAAGCGGACCGGGGAAGACCAGGTGATGCTGGCGGCCATGGAACGGGACGCACGCCGTCAGGCGCGCAGGGCGCTTCGCAGAGAACACTCGGAAGAATCCGATCCGTCGGGTGCGTTCAGCGTGGTTGTGACGGAACCGGGCGTGTATGACCTTCTGGTCGTTGCCCGCGGGTATGTCCCTTTTACCGGGAATACCGACTTGTTGGGGGAGAATGCGCCGGAGTATCGCGTGGATGCGCGCCTGTCCAAGGGGGCCAGTATTTCAGGCAAGGTGACGGAAAGCGACAGTAACAAGGGCGCCGCCGGGGTGACCGTGTATGCGGAGTCCGCGGGCAACCCTTCCAGTGTGACGGACGGCGACGGCCGGTACATGGTGGAAGGCCTCGCGCCGGGTGAGTATGGAGTTTCCGTGGA
Source organism: Candidatus Hydrogenedentota bacterium (assembly GCA_022706235.1). Lineage (GTDB taxonomy): Bacteria > Hydrogenedentota > Hydrogenedentia > Hydrogenedentales > CAITNO01 > JAAYBJ01. The sequence continues at coordinate 22,556 of JAKJCY010000039.1, forward strand.
CCTGGTGGGAACCCCCTACATGGTCGGCAGGGAACTGCCCTTCAAGAAAGTGAAGATAACCTCCGCCACGCAGCAGGAAGACAATGTGAATTTCACGGTGGAGGCTGCCGGTGTGGTCTGGGGCTACGTGCTATCGCCTGATAAGGCGCCCATTGCAAACGCCAATGTCATCCTCAGTTCGTCCGAGAGCATCCTGAGCCAGGCGCTCAGCACGATTGCCAAGAAAGCGGCGCCCATCACCGATTCGTCCGGGGAAGACGGGTATTATGAACTGACGGGAGTGCCGTTCAACCAGGAGTGGCGCATTCACGCCATGGCCGGTACGTATGCGCCGCAGCTGAGTGAGCCGTTCCTGCTCACCGCGGCCCAGCGCAACGTGCGCATCGACCTGTTCCTCTTTGCCGGCAGCAATGTCTTCGGCCGTGTGGAAACCGCAGGAGGCGATCCCGTGCCGGGCGCGTCGGTGACCTGCATCCCGGCTTACAAGACGTTCTTCAGCGGCATGACGGCGCCGCAGGCCTTCCGCAACAGCAATGCGGACGAGAACGGCCTGTTCACCATCAACGAGCTGCCCGCCGGGGAGTACCAGCTTTTCGCCCAGAAGAAAGGGTTTAAAATATCCCCCATGGGCTTTCCCATCTACCCGGATGGTTACAGTGACCTGAAGGACGTGCGGCTGGTGTTGAACAGTGTGGAAGAAGGCACCTACACGGTTTTCGGCCAGGCCGTGGACGATCGCGGCATGGGCATAGACGGGGTCAACATTCGCCTCGCGGGCGTGTCCATGGGCCTGGAAGGCGCCGACCGTTCCACCACCTCGGCGAACAACGGTCAATTCCGTTTTGACAGCGTCAGCACGGGACAATATACCCTCCTCGCGGAAAAAGACGGCTATTCGCCCACCACGGTGCGCCGCGTGCGGTTGAACGAAGAGACGAAGGTGCTCATGCGCCAGACCGCGCTGGTGCGCGGCCATGTCATCGCGAAAAGCGCCGGCGCGCCCCTCGAAACTTATGAAGTGGGGGCCTACCCTCTTTCCGAAAGTACCGGCACCGTAAACGTGATGGGCATGGTGGGCGACAACATGCGTTCCGAAACCTTCTACGCGCCCGACGGCAGCTATGAGCTGAGCCTGAACGCGGGAAGCTACCGGCTGGAAGGCTCGGCCGCCGGGTATACCCCGGCCCGGGTCGAAATAAAGATTGAAGCCGGCGAAGTGCTCGAAGGGATTGACCTGATCCTGGAAGAGGAGGGCGGTGTCATCGGAGGCTCCGTGTTCGCCGCCGGCGGCGGCAGCGTGCAGGGGGCGACCGTCACCCTGCTGGAGGCGTCCTCACCGGCGGAGGCGATGATGATGCTCGCCTCCAATGCGGTGCCCGACAACCATATCCAGCGCGTGGGCGAGGACGGCGCCTTTTCCTTTGACAGCCTGCCTGCGGGCCCCTATGTCGTCATCGCGCAGCATCCCGGCTTCCCCACCGCCCAGAGCGAGCTCATCGCCCTGGAGGAGGCGGACCGGCAGGAGAATGTGCGTATCCGCTTCGGGTCCGGCGGCGGCATCGAAGGCTACGTCTACAGCGACGGCCAGGCGGTGCCCGGCGCCATGCTGCTGGTGGTCGGGAACGGCATCACCCAGAACGCCACCGCCGATGAAACCGGCTATTATTACCTGGACGGCCTGTCCTCCGGCGTGTACCAGGCCATGGTGACCGATATCAGCACGGGCGACCTGTCCAGCATTTATGACGCCCGGGGCGTGCAGCTTACCATTGAAGAAGGCGTGGTGACCCGCTATGACTTCGGCACGCAGGAAGGGGCGCGCATCGAAGGGCAGTGTGTGCCCGGACCGGCGAACATGCTGGGCGGCCGCGCCGTATTGCAGCGGCCGGGATTCATGCTGGCGCCCCTGGGCGAGACGGTGGACGTCACCCGCCTGATGGGCCAGAGCGTGGGTATCGACCCCGGCGGCACCTTCATCATGGAAGATGTCATGCCCGGTGAATGGCAAGTGGACATCTACTATTTTGAACTGGGCGTCGCCAATCCCCTCGAAGTACGGTATGTCCACAGTGAGTTCATACAGGTGGAACAGGGCGAAGTGCTGCCCCTGGTACTGAATGTCGCCTTCTGAGCGGCATCGCAATAAACCGGCCCCGCAACGGCGGGGCAGGCGGATGGATACTTTTGACAACTGTAATTGAATTGAAAGACCTGTGCGTGTCGTATCAGCAGACCCGCGCGCTGGACGGGGTCACCCTGGAGTTCGGCCGCGGCGCGACCGGGCTGCTCGGCCCCAACGGCGCGGGGAAAAGCACCCTGCTCAAGGCGCTGCTGGGCTTCGTGCGGACGGAGGCCGGAAGCATCCGCATTTTCGAGCACAGCATGCCCCGCGACGCCATCGCCATACGGCAGCGGCTCGGGTATATGCCCGAGCGCGAAATATCGAGCCCCAAGGTGAGCGCCGTGTCGTTCCTGACCTATTGCGGGCGCATTTTCGGCATGAGCCGGGTGGACGCCCTGGAGCGCGCCCACGAGGTGCTCAACTACGTCAAACTCGGGGACAGCCGCTACCGCAACATGGAAACCTATTCCACCGGCATGCTGCAGCGGGTGAAGCTGGCCCAGGCTATCCTGCACGACCCCAAACTGCTGTTGCTCGACGAACCCACCAACGGGCTGGATCCCGACGGGCGCATCGAAGTGCTGAACCTGGTCCGCGACATCGCGTCGCGCCCCGGCATTTCCGTTATCGTATCTTCGCACCTGCTGCCCGATGTGCAGCACGTCTGCAGCCGCGTGGTCATGATTGACAAGGGCAGGGTGGTCCAATCCGGCGACATCCAGTCCCTGACGCCCCGCCACGCCAATCACTTTGAAATCCGGTTCCGCGACAACGACGGCGCCTGTGTGGCCGCGCTGCGTGCCGGGGGCTGCTCCTGCATCCGCCTGCATCCGAACAATACCTGGCTCGTGCGGTGTCCTGAGGACGACGGCGGCAAAATCATCTTTGAGACCGCCTTGCATAGGGATACCCAGGTGCGGCATTTTCTGCCGGCCCGCCACACCCTCGAGTCGGTATTTCTGCACGCCGTGGGAAAGGAATAAGCCGTGCCCATATACAGCAATACCTACAGAGAGTATGACGGGCGCCCGCGGCGCTGGTTTCGCTGGCTGGTCGTGGTGGAACAGGAACTGAAGACGCTGGCGAAGTTTCGCGTCTTCAAGATGCTGTACCTGCTCGCCTTTCTCCATATCATCGTGCGGATGCTGCAGGTCGTCGCCTATGACGTCATGGCCCAGGACCCCAACAACCCCCTGCAAATGCTCCTTTCCAACCTGGACATCATCGAAATCAACGCGCGCACCTTCTTCAGTTTCCTCTATACGCAGACCTCGCTGATGTTTATTCTGCTGCTGTACAGCGGCGCCGGCATGATCTGCAATGACACGCGCAACAACCTGATGGAGGTGTATTTCTCCAAACCGCTGACCTGGAAGGACTATGTGATCGGCAAAATCCTGTCGCTGGTCTTCCTGGGGCTGTCCATCACGGCGGTGCCGGGCGTCCTGCTGGTCCTTTTCCACAACCTGCTGCTGCCCGGCCTGGAAACGTTTCAGGCCAGCTGGTGGTGGCCTCTCTCCATCACCGGGTATTCGCTGGCGATTGTGCTGCCCACCGCCCTGAGCATCCTGGCTTGTTCGGCGCTGCTGCCCAGCCAGAACTACGCCACCATCACCATCATCATGGCGCTGGTGGCCAATACGAGCCTGGCCGGGCTGCTGGCCGGGCTGTTGCGCCAGCGCGACTACCTGGGCGTTTCCTTTCCGCTCGCGCTGAGACGGATTGGCGAGTACCTGTTCAACGAGAACCGGATTCTTTTCTCCCTGTCCTGGCATTGGTGCCTGCTGTATGTTGTCGTCGTTTCCCTGTGCGCGCTGGCCGTGGTCTTGCGCAAGGTGCGCCGGGAGGAGATTGCCTCATGACCATGATTATCGAAGCGGAAGGCCTCTCCAAATGGTTCGGCGAAGTGGTGGCCGTGAACAACCTCAATCTGTCCGTGGACGCGCGCATCACCGGCCTGCTCGGACCCAACGGCGCGGGGAAAAGCACGCTCATCAAACTCGCCCTCGGCCTGTACGTGCCCAGCCGCGGCGTGATTCGCGTGCTGGGTAAAAAGCCGCGGAACAACATCGCCCTGCTGCAGCGGGTGGGCTATTGCCCCGAAACCGACCATTTCTTTGAGAACACGACCGGCTTTGAATTCGTGTACTGGCTGAACCGGTACTGGGGCATGAGCCGGACCCACGCCCGCGAACAGGCGGAAGCCGCCTGCGAACTGACGCACATGACCGACCGCATGCACGACCCCATCGACACCTACAGCAAGGGCATGCGACAGCGCATCAAGATCGCCCAGGCCCTGACCACCGCCCCCGACCTGTTGTTTCTCGACGAACCCATGAACGGCCTCGACCCCAAGGGCCGCGATGAAATGTACCTGCTCATCCAGACGCTCGCCGACTGCGGCATCGCCGTGATCGTCTCCAGCCATATCCTTTATGAAATCGAACGCATTACCGACAGCGTCGTGCTGATGTACCGGGGCGCGCTGCTGGCGCAGGGCCGCGTGCGCGACATTCGAGACCTCATCGACCGCCACCCCCACGCCATCCGCGTCGAAACCAGCGATCCCCGGACCGTTTCCAAAGCGTTTCTGGACGTTCCGCAGGTGACCAAGATCGAGTTCGAAGAGAATGCCCTCGTGGTGCGCACCCGCGACCCGAACCCGTGTTACGCGCTGCTCAATGAAATGGCGCGCGCGGGGTCCGCGCCCATCGATGGCATTACCTGTTCCGATGATAATCTCCAATCGGTATTTGAATACCTAACCCGGTAGCGCCCGTGCAGGGTGATGGACATGCGCATGAACACGAATGAAACACCATATGACACCGCCGCGCCCGGCCCGGGCGGGCACGGCGCCCCTGCGCCGGGCGCGGAGCCCGCTGCGGACCCGGATCTCCCGCGCGAAATGACCATGCCCCCCTGGCTGGAGCGGCAGCACCGCCCGCCCTACCGCGGGTACCGCGCCGCACTGGGCGCGTCCTGCGGTCATGCGCTGCAGACCCTGCTGCGCCGCCGCCGCCTGGCCCTGGCCGCGCTGGTCGCGTTCCTGCCCGTGCTGATCCCCATCGCCCTGTCGTTTCTGTCCAGTTCGGATTTCGCCGAATCGGGCAACAAGGTCTTTGTCCGCCTCGCCGAGGAACTCTACGTCAACGTGTTCACCCCGCTGATGGCCCTGTTCTTCGCGGGCATGCTCATCGCCGAAGACATTGAAATGCGCACGATGACCTATATCCTCACCCGGCCCACCCCGCGGTCGGCCTGGGTGCTCGGCCGGTTTACGGCTTTCTTCATCGTGGCCGCCGCCATCATGCTCTGCTCGTGTTCCCTGGCTTTCGCCGCCTGCACCACCCACGCGGACCTCTCCCTGACCAGCGTGACGGACCTCAAACTGCTGCTGCACTACCTGGGCGTCATCCTGATGGCGCTGCTTGCTTACGGCGGGTTTGCTGTCTTCCTGGGCGCCTACACCAAGCGGCCCATCGTCTACGGTGTCATCCTGCTCTACGGCTGGCAGTACATCGCCACCATCGTGCCCGGGCTCGTCGACTTTTTCACCATCAAGAAATATACCGACGCGCTCCTGCCTATTATGGCCACCCAGCGCCACGTTACGGAAATACAGACCGCCATCGGCACCTTTCAACGCGAAGTGTTCCTGGTAGGTGCGGGCAAGGCGCTTGTCGTGTTGTTCCTGATTACGGCCGTCACCCTCGGCGCCACGGTGATCGCCGTCTCGCGCCGCGAATACGCCGCCGACCGTGCCGCGGGCGGATAAGCCGTGGTCCCGAATCCGCACGTAAGAAACCGGGTTGTTGGCGTAAAGCCAATAAGGACAAGGAACGTAGAAGCGGCATCCTGCCGCTTCTGCGCTCTTGCCATTCCTTACGTGCGGATTTAGCCGTGGCGTGGGCGTCTTGTTTTAGCCCGGCGATCTCTGTATGCTTTTCGCACCGGCCGGAACAGGACCGGCACGGGCCCAGAATCGGTTTGAACACGGGAGACTCCCATGAGCATTGAACTTCCACGGTTGAAATCCTATTCGCGCATGAAGGAAATCATGACCATGTATTACATGGGCGCCAAGATGGGCGAAGGCAGCGGACAGAAGATGGCGTGGATTACCAGCGGCGCGCCGGTGGAGTTCCTCTATGCGGCGGACATCACCCCGCTCTACCCGGAGAACCACGCGGCCATGTGCGGCGCCACCAAAATGGCGGACACGCTGTGCGCCGCCGCCGAAGACGCCGGGTTCTCCCGCGACCTGTGCTCTTACATGCGGACCGACCTCGGCGCCATCATTACCGGCACCAGCCCCATCGGCGGCATGCCCAAGCCCGACCTGCTTGTCTGCTGCAACAACATCTGCGGTACTGTCACCAAGTGGTACCAGGAACTGCAGCGCCGCTTTGACGTCCCCCTCGTCTTCATCGACGCGCCCTATCAGTATGAGGCCGAAGACAGCAGCCATGCCGTCGCTTACATGAAGGAGCAGCTGCGCGACTATATCGGCATCATTGAGACGGTGACGGGCAAACCCTTCGATTATGACAGGTTCAACGAAGTCGTGGACCTTTCTGAAAAGGCGGCCACGCTCTGGCGCGATATCCAGGCCATGCTTGCCCACAAGCCCGCGCCCATGAACTCCTTCGACACGTTTATCCATCTTGCCCCCATCGTGACGCT